>CAZIGZ010000006.1:89257-91844 GCA_964538835.1 uncultured Chitinophaga sp.
CCGGCCCCATCCGGCTTCACGCCGGTGGACCGCGGTTTGGCAACTACAACACGGCGCTGCGATCGTATTCCCCGATTGTGCCCGCGAAATAGCCAAACTTGAAGCAGGGGGACATCCCGACCGAAAAGGCAAGGTTGTTGAGAAACCTCAATGCAACCTCCGCCGGTGATTCCGTGATCGTACAACCCAAGGTCAGATGAATGTGATCCGCCAGCATCCCCACACGTGAAAGTCGATGAGCATACTTCTTGGAGACTCGATCAATCATCGAACTCATGCTGTGAAGAAGCGACGGGCGAATCTCCATCCACCGCCCTGCATTCACGAAAACCAGATGAAGATTGTACCAATAGCGACCATGCGCACTGGACATTGCCTGACTGAGATCAACATCAGGGAAGGCTCGCTGATACTTCAATAGCTCCATTTGGACACGTTCATCGGCCATGGGATGACGGTTCAGTTGTCGGGCGACATAGTCTTCCACGACTTCCCGCGTCGCGCTTCCGATGCTCCGAACCGAGTAGTTCCGCTGAAGTGCTGCGGACTGATGCGACCGAATCAGACATTGGAGTTTTGCTTTCACGATACGGATCATCGCTGATGGCGATACCTCTGGTCTGGTGCTGAGAAAAAACTGGCTGGCTTGATCGGGAAGCAGTCGATGTCGAAGAATACGGACGCCATCCTGCTCAGTCTGTTTCATCAGAGACGACAGCCACAGTTCTTCAGGGGCAGCTTTGTGCCTCCAGAAGATTGTCAGCCCCCAGTTGAGCTGGTATGCCGGTGTCACGTTTGTTGTCGTATAAATGGGCTGCATGATGCTCTTTCATTAGGCGGTGTTGTTTCTCCCCTAGGTGTTTAGTGTTGTAATTCCAATGGCCCGTGACAAGGTGTAGTTGTCAAACCGCAGTCCACCGGCGTGAAGCCGGATGGGGCCGCTGGGGTGAGGCGATCCGTGTTGTAGTTGCCAAACCCCGGTCCACCGGCGTGAAGCCGGATGGCGACGGTGGGGCGGGCTGGTTTCACTTCGGGATGAATTCTTCTATCTTCACTCCCTGACGACTTGCCGCTTGTTCGTCTGGGAATCGTGTCGTGTCCGCTGCACAGCCAAGGTGCGTTGTTCACGATGTGTGAAGTTCTCAGATCAGTGATCGATCCCACCGGAGTACCAATCATGGCTCGACTGTCTGGAGTTCTGGCGATCCTTGTGGTCGTCTTCCTGTCTGGTGTCAACCTGCGAGCGGATAACTTTCGAGCGGGTGCGGCGATTGTGGATGTGACGCCGGACAAGCTTCCGGTACTGGTCAATGGCGGAATGACGAGCCGCAGTCTCGACAAAGTGAAGACCCGTGTTCACGCTCGCGCGATCGTCTTTGCCGATTCCAAAAGTCAGCTGGCCATCGTTGTCGTCGACACCTGCATGATGGGCCGCATGCTGCTGGATGATGTGAAAGCCCTCGCAGCGGCGAAGACGAACATTCCGGCCGACCATATTCTGATCTCTGCCACGCATGCTCATTCTGCCCCGGCGTCCATGGGATGTCTCGGGACCGATGCCGATCCTGACTACGTTCCGTTTCTTCGCGAACGTCTGGTGGAGGCGATTGCTCAGGCACAGAGCAAACTGGTTCCCGCCGAGATCGGGTTTGCTCGCACGAACGCTCCGGAGTTCACCGCGCTGCGGCAGTGGATTCGTCGGCCGGATCGCATCGTGGAAGATCCGTTCGGCAACAAAACTGTGCGAGCCAACATGCATGCAGGGGCGAATCTGGACGACGTGACGGGAGAAGCCGGCCCGGAAGATCCAGAACTGTCACTGATTTCCGTGCGAACAAAGGAAGGTGCTCCTCTGGCAGTCCTTGCCAATTTCTCCATGCATTACTTTGGAGACAACGACATCAGTGCGGACTACTTTGGATTGTTCTCCGACGGCCTGCGAGAACGCATTGCTCCGGGAACAGATTTTGTCGGCATCATGTCGCACGGATGCAGCGGCGATATCTGGCGACGCAACTACACTCGGCCGGAATCATGGAACCCGAATCTGACGATCGACGAGTATTCCAAAGGCCTGCTGGACCTTGCGATGTCAGCCCTTCAGAACATCAAGTATGAACAAGACTGCACGATCTCGATGGCCGAAGAACGGATGACGCTGAAGTACCGAGTCCCCGACAAGCAGCTTCTCGAATGGTCGCAGCGAATCATGGCAGATGTCGGAGATCGCCTGCCTCAGACGCAGACCGAAGTGTATGCTCGCGAACAGATCCTGCTGCACGAAGCTCAGCAAACGGAGATCGTCGTTCAGGCGCTTCGACTGGGTGATATCGCCATCGCGACGACGCCGAATGAAACGTATGCCGTGACAGGACTGAAGATCAAAGCCGCAAGTCCTTTGGAAAAGACTATGGTCATTGAACTGGCCAATGGCGGCGACGGCTACATTCCTCCTCCCGAACAGCATCCGTTCGGTGGCTACAACACGTGGGCCGCCCGATCCGCGGGACTGGAAGTGCAGGCCGAGCCAAAGATCGCGCAGTCCGCCATTCGTCTGCTGGAACAAGTCTCTCAGAAGGCGCGCCGA
>CAZIGZ010000007.1:0-51368 GCA_964538835.1 uncultured Chitinophaga sp.
ATGCAGTGTTTTCATTGATGGAATCAATACAGGTGGCTGGCACCTGTTGGGCACCTGTGGTGACTGATGTGGAAGACGCGGAATACCGGAGCGTCGTTTTTGTGTGACAGTTGCTGAAGTTTGGAGAAACAGGACTTTGGCCGATTGGTTTCTGGCGGAACTAAATGGCACCATACGTTTTCTTGAGTGCGGTACGATTTTGCCCAAGCTGTGCTTGTCGTTTGTTTGATGTCTTTTGGTTTCAGGAGCCACTGATGCTGGCAATCTTTTCTGTTCGAAACTGTATTGCACGGGTTGTGGGCGTTCTGCTGATTGGCTTTCCTTTGTGCCTGAGCTTTGCGTCAGCTCAGGAGGCGGCGCACGAACAGAAGTCTATTCCGATTCGGGATCGAGTCGTCGACAGAGTGACTCTAAGGGATGGAACACAACTGCTGGGATTCGCCATCAGTGAACGTCCTGCCCAGTTGGTGGTCAGGGCTCAGGTACTTCGCGACACGGCGCCGCCGGAGCTTTGGCAGGAAGTGGAAGCCGCTTTGAAGACTCTGGAGAGCAAGCCGGTCGAAGATGTCGTTGCACCGCTTCAGGCGGAGTTGACGAAGCTGGAAGCCGCGACCCCCAGAGATGCTCAGCGGATCGCGATGGTGGGCGAAGTACTGGATCGAATCAGGAACCGTGAATCGTATGCTCCGCCGCTGCTGATCATCGAACCCAGTCGATCCCGTTTGAAGAAGCTGGATGGTCAGACGCCGCAGCGCAGAGAGTTGTGCAAGCTGGCACTCTTGAATGATCTGCCCAACTTTGAAACTCAGAGTGCGAAGGAAGTGCTTGAACAGCTTCGCGCGATTCCTCAGGCACAGCGCAAGGTTGCGCTTGAGCAGCCGGTGGAAAGTTCCGTTAAGGTCTCTGATCGAATTCTGGCCGCGGTCGATATCCGCCTGAATACGGTGACTCGACTGATCAGATCAGGCAACAGTTTTGTGAATGAAGACGAGCGACCGGAGCCGGCCGCACTGCTGCAGGGGGCACTTGAGCAGAATCTTCAATCGACGCTCGGACAGTTGCTTAACGAAGCTAATGGAGTTCCGCAGAATGCACCTCAGGCGTCGAATGGTGCGCTGGCTGAAATGCCGGCTGCTGCGGCTGCCATTGCCGATCTGAAGAAGACTCGAGCCTGTGTGATCACGGAATATCAGTTCCAGTTGGATCAGGGCACAGCCATGGTTCACCGGTCGTTGTTTCGCAAGACTGACGGCGACCAGTGGGTTCGAGTTCTCACAGCATCTTCAACGGCTAGTACAGCGGATGTGAAGGCGGTGCAGCAGGATGCGATTAAAGCGGATCCTCAGATTCAGCAGATCACCACACTTGTTCAGGGGCTTGGCATTGGTGACGACAAACTGAACACTGCGCTGGCCATGGGGAGTGTTGTCCAGAACGCATTAACCGCTGTTGATGCAAACTTCAGTGACCGAGTCCAGGCGATACTGACCGCGCGAGAGATCTTTAATGCGGGGCCCATTCCAACGGTAACTCTCGGCGCGGCACCGGTGGGCGAAGGCGAGAAAAAGGCGCCATAAAGCGGAAAGCAGAAAGCGGTGTTGGCTTGCCTCCGTTCGCCGCTGGCCGGCAAGTTTTTGTCCGTGGGTTTTCAACGGCGGGCTGGTGCTGTCTACTACGACGCTCTTGAGTCGCTTCCTGCCTTTTTGCGTCGTTGAATGCCATGCTCCGATACGCGGTTACGATTTTTGTCAGCGCGTTCCTGTTGTTTCAGGTTCAGCCTTTGATCGGTCGATTTATTCTTCCATGGTTTGGAGGGGGGCCGTCGATCTGGACGGCGTGTATGTTGTTTTTTCAGATCCTGCTGCTGGGCGGGTATCTGTACGCGCATGTGATTTCGACCAAGCTGTCGACTCGAAGTCAGGCCATCGTTCACCTGGGGTTGCTGGCAGTTTCGCTGGCGTTTCTGCCGATCGCCCCGTCAGCATCGTGGAAACCGACGGCTGGTGAAGCTCCGTTGTCGCGAATTCTTCTTCTGCTGACAGCGACTGTTGGTGGCCCGTACTTTCTGCTGTCCACGACTGGTCCGCTGATGCAGCGGTGGTTTAGTCGAACAGCACCGGACCAGTCGCCCTATCGCCTGTATGCTCTTTCCAACGTCGGCTCTTTGCTGGCTCTGCTGTCGTATCCTTTTGTCTTTGAGCCGTGGCTCACGCTTCGTCAACAGGTGAATTCCTGGACAAGTCTCTACGCTCTTTATGTTCTGCTGGCGGGATGGTGTGCCTTTAGAATGCTGAAATGGAGTGCGGGGGAATCCTTGTCCCTTGCAGATTCTTCGACGTCTTCTTCGGAAGTTCGAGCCGAAGATGCGGGAAAGCCGGGCTGGGGAATGATCATGCTCTGGCTGCTGCTGTCTTCCTGTGGTTCCATCATGCTGCTGGCGACCACCAATCAGCTTTGCATCGACGTGGCGACAGTTCCATTCCTGTGGATTCTTCCTCTGAGCCTTTACCTGATTTCGTTCATCATCTGTTTTGACAGTCCGAAGTGGTATGACCGTCGAGTCTACGTGCTGCTGATGCTGTTCATGATGCCGCTGGCAACGTGGGTGCTGGACGAGGGGCCGGATGTCAACATCACGCTTCAAATCATCATTTATTCTGTCACTTTGTTTGTCTGCTGCATGACGTGCCATGGCGAGCTGGTTCAGGCTCGGCCCGGTGCTCGGTACCTTACTCTTTACTTTGTCATCATCTCTGCCGGCGGTGCGCTTGGCGGGACAGTAGTTGCACTGCTCGCGCCGCGTTTTTTTCCGGGCTATTGGGAATATCACGTCGGCCTTTTTGGATCGGCTCTTGCAACCGTCGTGGCTCTTGTTGGTCAGCGAGTCTGGCTGAGATCGTTTCAGCCATGGTTCTGGCTGGCTGCAGCCTGTTCGCTGGTTCAGATTGCCTGCCACGGGTTGTATTCACTGGAAGACCTGATGGCTCCGCTGACGCGTTCCAATGAAGCCATTCTGCTGGGAGTTTACGGGCTCATTCATTTCATCTTTCTTCTGCTGGCAGGGCGTGCGGAGCCTCGTCGAGGCCTGGTCATTGCATGCCTGGTGTCGTCGGCAGGTGTGCAGGTCGCCTGGCTGTCTCTTTTCGTCAACTACAAGTCTCCGGCGACACTGAATGGAGAGCTGATTGCAGCGACGAACCTGTCGGCTTTCGTACCGTGCTTCGTGGCCATCTTTGGTTTGTTTGGCGTTTTGAGGCTGCCTGCGAATGCTCAACAATGGGCCTTGCGGGTTATCATCGTGTTCCTTGGCGTTATGACGGTGATTACGCTGAATGCTCATGGTGAAATGCAGCGGGATCGTTTGATTGCTCTGGCAACGACGTTTGTGGCCGGAATTCTGCTGGACTACGCAGCGACATCGTACTTCGGACCTGGCCAGCGTCCGATCGGGTTTACGTTCTGGGTCCCCGCGACGACTTTGCTTCTGATCCTGGGAATGCAACTGAAGGCAATCGCGGCCGCTGAGGTTTCCTCTACGAACATCGTGCATGTGTCTCGCAATTTCTATGGTGTGCTTCGAGTGAAGACTGAAGAACCGGAATACAGCGAAGATGATCCGGAGTTCGAAGTCATGCCAGGGAAGTACTCACTGACTCACGGGCAGATTCGCCATGGTTTTCAGTATCGCGATGAATACTGGGGAAAGCAGCCAACAACCTATTACGGTCGCGAAAGCGGTGTCGGACTAGCCATTTCCATTTCGCGCGATCTGGCAAAGAAGTCCGATCAGCATGCACTCAAGGTCGGTGTTGTTGGCCTGGGCACTGGTACGATCGCGGCATACGGAGAACCCGGAGAGACATTCCGCTTCTACGACATCAATCCTGACGTTCTGGCTCTTTCGGAAAACGGCACATTCACCTATCTGAAGGATTCCCAGGCTGCGACAAAAGTCGTGCTTGGGGATGCTCGCATCATGATGGAGCATGAGCTGGCTCAGGGGGAATCCCAGCAGTTCGACGTTCTTGCCATCGACGCATTCAGCAGCGACGCGATTCCCGTCCATCTTTTGACTTCAGAATGTTCGGAGATCTACCGGAAGCACATTCGACCGGGCGGAGTGCTCGCGGTTCATATCTCCAACCGTTTCCTTGATCTCAACCCGATTACTCGTGGCATGGCAGAAGATCTGGGCTGGAAGGCACTGCTGATCGAGAACGATGACGACGATGCGACCGGCGTCTTTTCGTCATCATGGGTTCTGTTGACGTCCAGCGAAGACTTCGCGAACGACCCTGCGATTTCTGAAGCTGTGACTGCCTGGAAAGAGTCGGATCGGATCCTGCATTGGACGGACGACTACTCCGGCCTGTGGCAGGTTTTGTCATTCTGACCTGAGTTGCCAGGCACTGCCCGGCATTCAAAGTCCTGACGGCGATGGGTTTGCCCAGCGGCACTTAAAGGATGTTCTCATGAAACGGATTCGAACAAACTGTGACGTGCGAGTTGCACTTGTTGTGGCCGCCGGAATCCTGTTCTGCAGTCCGGTGACAATGCAGGCTCAGGACCTGAATGCGATCACTGCACGGCCAATTCTGGACGTCCATCAGACTCATCGCGAACTCCAGGCATTTGTCCGGAGTCGTATCGCTCCGCTACCGAAAGCTGACAATGCTGATCGCAGGCTCAGGCGGCAACCATTCGAAAGTCCGTTCTGGAAAACGTTGTCTACCGTGGTGAAGCGGCCGCATGGCGGGACCGTCCGTTGCACGTTCAGCTGATGGAAGTTTCAGAAGGTGGGCCAGGGTATCAGATTCAGAAGCTCCGCCTGGAGGTTCTTCCCGGGCTGTGGATCCCCGCGATTCTGTACCTTCCCGAGAATCTTCAGGGCAAAGTTCCAGTCTTTCTGAATGTCAACGGTCACGACTCTGTTGGGAAGGCTGCAGACTACAAACAGTCTCGCTGCATTCACATGGCCCGAAACGGAATCATTGCGTTGAATCTGGAATGGCTGGGGATGGGGCAACTGGCCACACCTGGATTTGCTCACGGCCGAATGAACCAGCTTGACCTGTGCGGAACCAGCGGCCTGGCGCCGTTTATTCTGTCGATGTCTCGCGGCATTGATTTTCTGCTGACACTGGAACATGCCGATCCATCGCGAGTTGGCGTTGCGGGGCTCTCCGGTGGAGGATGGCAGACAATTCTGATCAGTTCGCTGGATCTGCGAGTCACGCTGTGCAATCCCGTTGCTGGATACTCCAGCTACCTGACTCGCATCGACAATCCTTCGGACCTGGGTGATTCTGAACAGACACCGGTCGACCTTGGAGTCACCGCGGATTATTCAACGCTCACCGCGATGCTGGCCCCTCGAGCTGCTCTGCTGACATACAACGAAAAGGACAATTGTTGCTTTGCCTCCGGACATGCCCTGCCGCCGCTGCTGGAGGCTGCTGAGCCTGTGTATGAGCAGCTGGGAGTCAGCAACCGGCTTCGCTCGCACATTAATCATGATCCCGGCACGCACAATTTTCTGATCGACAATCGTCAGGCTCTGTATCGGATGATTCGGGATCAGTGGTTCGACGGGGATGAAGCTCGCTTCGCCTCGATTGAGCGTCCCCTTGAAAACGAAATCAAAACAAAGGACCAGTTAAACGTTGTGCTTCCCGAGGAGAACCTGGATTTTCAAAAGGTGGCGCAGCAGCTTGCCATCGTGGCGAGGCAGAAGCGGGAAGCTCGGGGACGTGTTCCGAGAGACGAAAAGCTGGCCGAGATTTCAAAGATCATTCGTGTCCGTGATTACACCGTGGCCGATGCACAGTGTGAAGAAGAGAAGGTGGGAGAGACGACAGTGCGTCGATGGACGCTGAAGCTCAGTTCCGACTTTACGCTTCCGCTCGTGGAGTACTCACCGAAGGAACCCAAAGGAGCGGTTCTTGTTTTGAGTGACAAAGGACGAGCAGGCTCATCCGAGGAGATCCTGAAACTGGTCGCGGAAGGACGGCACGTCTTCGCAGTGGATCTGTTCTATCATGGAGAATGTGCGATTCCGGAGCGAGCGTATTTGTGGGCCTTGCTGGTCTCGACGGCAGGAGAACGACCGCTCGGTCTGCAGGTCGGACAGTTGAACGCTGTGATTGACTGGTCCGTCAGGCAGGCTCATCAGGCGGTGGAACTGCGGCCCATCGGTGAAGCCAGTTGCGTCACGTCTCTCATCAGCGGTGCGATGAAAAGCGAATGGATTTCGTTCGTCAGCGAAACGGGTGGCATTGAGACGCTGGAGAAGGTGATCACGGAAAATTACTCGTTCGAGCAGATTCCGGAGTTGTTTTGTTTCGGATTGCTTGGCGTGACCGATATCTCTGAACTCCGACGACTGAATCTGAAAGACTAGTTACTGGCTCGATCGAGCACAGAGCACAGAGAGCTGGATGATGAGCATGTGGGTGAAGATCTGCGGGATTACTCGCCGTGAAGACGCCGTCGCTGCCACAAGTGCGGGCGTCGACGCGCTCGGGCTCAACTTCTATCGCGTCTCGAAGAGGTTCATCGAACCGGACGCTGCCAAAGAACTGGTTCGGGAACTTTCGGTTGAGCAGGGGTTTCAGCGGCCAGACCTAGTTGGCGTGTTTGTGAATTCGTCTGCCGACGAGATTGAACGAATCGTGAGCACAGTGGGATTGAATGCGGTGCAGTTCCATGGTGAAGAGTCGAATGAACTGATCAGAGATGTTCACCGGCGGCTGCCCGGGATTTCGCTGATTCGGGCTATGCGAGTCTCCTCGGAGCGAGTCGATGCCTGCATGACGGAGCTGACTCAGCTGGCCGCTGAAGTTCCATTGGCGGCCTGCCTGCTGGATGCTTATGTTCCCGGAGAATACGGTGGCACCGGACACCAATTGGGGGGCAGTGTCGCATCAAAGATTTGCGGCCGGCTGAGTACTCGCGTCATCCTTGCCGGCGGGCTGAAAGCGGAGAATGTCGCGGCTGCGATTCAGCTGTTTCGTCCATGGGGGGTTGACACCGCCAGCGGTGTGGAAGACTCGCCGGGCAGGAAGAATCTTCAGCAAATGAGGGCATTTATCGCTCAGGCTCACGGAAGCAACCACAGCCGTGCGGTGCGGCTGGACGCTGAAAAGCCCTGAATTCACTGGGAAAATTCGTGATGACTTGAACTTGCCGCTTCGCATACACTTCGGCAGAACCTGCCGGAGGCCGTGGCGGAGTCCACGGAGTTGGCTCGGCAATATCATTGGATTTCGATGTCGGAGAAGCAGGGATGCGTCAGTGGACGACTCGTCAACGCGCAGCGACCGTGAACATTAAGACTGCCAGCGCCGCATTGTTCGCGCTGGGTGTATTGGTGATCAGTGCCAGTACCGGTGTGGCTCAGCAGGCTCAATTGCCCTCTGCAGAGCAATGGCTGAAGACCTATGTGCCGTCACAGCGGGGCGTCGAGATTGATACGCCTCCAGCGGCTGAGTTTGGCAAGTGTCGCGTCGCTTCCGAGAACGGCAGCGTTGCTGTCTACGGGCCTGCGAACGAGATTCTGCGACGGTTCAGCGATACTAACGGCGATCGCTACCCTGACATGTTTCGCTATTACCATCTTGGACTTGAAGTGTATCGAGAGATCGACACCAACGGTGACTACAAAGCCAAGAAGAATACTCGTCCGGATGAATACCGCTGGATGAACTGGGGAGGAACTCGCTGGGGCATCGACCAGAACGAAGATGGCAAAATCGACGTCTGGAAAGTTCTCTCGGCCCAGGAAGCTGCACGAGTCGCCGTTGAGGGCTTGATCAATGGCGACCTTCAGGCAATCAGCACTGTGATGCTGAACGATGCTGACATTCAGACGTTGAAGATTCCTGCAGCCATGGCCAAGGAACTTCAGGCGTCGGTCTCTGATCTGGCGAAAAAGGCTCAGGCCTCAGTGTCCGCGGCGGGCGGAAAGGCTCTGAATTCCAAGTCGCAGTGGGTTCGCTTTGACCCGCCGCTTCCTGGAGTCATTCTGGCCGAACAGTCTGGAGCTCCTTCGGACATTACCGTCTATGAAAACGCGATGGCCTATGTTCAGAACGGCGAAAAGCTGGACCTGATCTCCGTGGGAGAGATGGTCCAGGTTGGCAGTGTCTGGAAGCTCGTCTCCATGCCAACACCGCTCGACACCTCAGGCAAAGCCATCGTCTCCGTTGGCGGCATCTTTATGAGACCAGCCGGTGACACGAATGGTGGCGGTGATCCATCCGAGATGCCTGCCGAAATGCAGAAGCTGCTCGTGGAGCTGCAGGGACTGGATGAAAAGAGCCCCGCGCCAGATGCGGCACCAAAGGCTCTGGTCGATTACAACGTTGCCCGTGCCAACATCTCTGAGAAGCTGATCACGATGGCTCGCAGCGATGATGAAAGAGCCCAGTGGATTCAGCAGTATGTCGACAGTCTCTCGACGGCAACTCAATCGGGGCTATATCGCGACGGGCTGACTCGTCTGCAGACCATGGAGGAAGCCGTCAAAGCCAACCAGACACTGCGAGGTTACGTCTTCTATCGCCGACTGATGGCCGAATACGCGGTTCGACTGAAGGAAGATGATGGTGCGAATGGTGAAGCGGAAATCAAGAAGGCTCGCGAAGCCACTCAGAAGTGGTGGTTCGAGCAGCTGGAAGCATTTGCTCGCCAGTGGCCAAACTCGGAAGACGCTCCGGACGCTGTTGTACAGCTTGCGATCAGCTATGAACTGATGGGACGCATCAATGATGCTCAGGCCTGGTACGAACGACTGGCCAAAAACTATCCTCAGACCGAAGGCGGCGTCAAAGCCAGCGGCGCGCTCCGACGTTTGAATCTCACCGGGAATCCTCTGCAGCTTTCCGGCAAGACGCTTCAGGGGCAGAACCTGAGTTCAGCACAGTACAAGGACAAGGTGACGCTTGTGATCTTCTGGGCTTCGTATGCTCAGCCGTTCACGGACGATCTGGAAGCCATTAAGGCCGTTTATGCAAAGCACCAGAAGGCAGGCTTTGAGATTCTTGGGATTAACCTTGATCCGGACCTGACCATGCTGGCGGCCTACATGAAGCAGCATGGAATCTCCTGGCAGAATCTTCGAGAAGCTCCAAAGGAACAGGGACAACCACCGGGAGACTTTGGGTTCGGCATTGTCTCGATTCCGACGATGTTCCTTGTAAACAAGCAGGGCATTGTTGAAGGCGGAATTACAGTGCGAAATCTCGATATCGCCGTCGATGCTCTGATTCAGGGCAAGAAGCTTGAATCGCTGAAGGCAAATCCTGCCCCGGAAGAATCGGGTAACGGAAACGCCACCGCGGAAGGCAAAGGAGCCACAAAAGGCTGATCTTTTTACGACCTGATCCAGCTCAAGACAACGGAAGCCCGGTTTTACCACCGGGCTTCTTTCTGCGCCCTTTGTGAAGAAATTCTGAAAGGATTCACTGCCAAAGGCGATCCCTTTGCGAGCCTTTGCGAAACGGAATGCCGTTCGGTACTCTTCCCCCAATGAAGTGGCGATCTGGAGTGACTCCCGCAAGCAAGGGGATAAAGAGTGTCTGAGGTTCTTGACAGTTTTCAGATTGAATGGCACGGAAACACGGTCATCGTGACACCGGCGTCCAGTGTGGAATCATTGAACTGGGATCTTGTCGAGCAGGCAGCAGACCTGGTGATGGAGCCACTGAACGACCAGGAAGCGCCGATGGTGATTGTCGACCTCAGCCGAGTCGGCTATTTTGGTTCGGTATTCCTCGCCTTGCTTCTTCGCTGCCACAAATTCGTCAAGAAGAAAGGTGGGGAGCTTGTGCTGTGCGGCGCGAGCGATATGGCTCTGGAACTTCTGCGCATCACGGCTCTCGATACGATTTGGGCGATCTACGACAACCGGCAGGAAGCCATGCAGGCATTGCTGAGCTAACGGAATAGCGAGGTCACAGTGAAGCGGCATCCACTGAAGCATCCTCGGTCTTCTGAGTCTGAGGTCATTGAGCACGTTGCAGAACTTCGGCAGCATGAAGAACTGATCAACGAGATCAAGCTGACGGCCGACAAACTGGCGAATGACGGTGCGACGCGGGGAGACCTGAAGATCCTCAGCCGAGCGTTGAAGGAACTCCGGTACGCATTCAAAGTCTTCGCGCCGTATCGACGCAACCGAAAGGTCTCGGTTTTCGGATCAGCGAGGACTCGGCAGGATCATCCGTGTTACAAGACGGCCGAAGAGTTTGGTCGCCGGATGGCCGAAGAAGGCTGGATGGTCGTCACCGGCGCCGGTGGCGGAATCATGGAAGCCGCTCATCGAGGTTCAGGCCGTGAGATGGCGATGGGATTGAATATTCTGCTTCCGTTCGAGCAGGAAGCGAATCCCATTATCGCGGGTGATCCCAAGCTGGTCAGTCTCAAGTACTTTTTTACTCGCAAGCTGATGTTTGTGAAGGAAGTGCATGCGATTGTGACATGCCCGGGCGGATTTGGAACGCTCGATGAGGCTTTTGAAACCCTGACGCTGGTCCAGACTGGCAAGCGGGATCTCATGCCACTTGTTCTGCTCGATGAGCCAGGCGGAACCTACTGGTCTGCCTTCCTGAAGTATGTGCGTGATGAGCTGCTGGACAACGGCCTGATTTCACCGAGTGATCTTTCGCTGTTTCGAGTGACCGACAAAGTCGAAGAAGCGGTGGAGGAAGTACTGGGATTTTACAGCGTTTACAACTCCATGCGGTTTATTCGCGACAGGCTGGTGCTGCGCCTGCACGTTGAACCCACGGATCATCTGATGCAGCGTCTTAACGATGAATTCGCTGACGTCTGTGCCAGCGGCCGAATTGAGCGTGCCGAAGCGCATCAGGTGGAAGCGGACGATGAGCATCTTTTACAGTTGCCGCGAATTGCGCTGACATTCAATCGCAAGGCGGTCGGTCGACTGCGCGAAATGATCGATGTGATTAATTGTGAGCTGGAGGGCTATTGCTCGGTCCAGTAGTCAGGCGAGCAGGCCCTCCGATCCAGTCTTCGCTGTCAGGTTTTTTGCTGCGCGGTTTGGCGGAGCTTTTCCAGGAATCGTTCGAGAAGGCCGCGGGATTCTTCCAGGCTGAACGAGTGAGGATCCAGGCGGCCGCTGATCATAAGCTGACCGCCGAACACGTAGGTTGCAAACGCTGCATTGGTTTGACGCCTCAGGGGCGGAACGCATTCGACAGATCGCATCACCACATTGCCAACCCGGACATGTCCGTCCACCGTTCCGAGGCGGCCTCCAATGGAGTTCAGGAGATTGCCGAGATGCGAAAGGACCGCGGTGCTCATGCACGTTGATCTCGAACGTCGAACGGGCCAGCGAAGCCACTGAGGAAGCCGCGCCAGCACATTCAGCACTTCGACAAAGAGCCATCCCCCCTGAACCTGATGGACGAAAGTCATTTCCTGATTGAGTCCTCGGAGCATTCTCAGTGAATCCCGCATCTGTTGTCGCGACTGGCTGAGGAAGACATAGCTGACGACATTGGACGCTGGTAACAGATCATCACCGGGGCCTCGCAGACTGGTGGGTACCAGGACGCAGATTCGGCCGCGTGACAATCGGCCACCGCTTGCATCGTTGTAATCGGCCATGGTCCGCATCAGGTCGCGGACCAGAATGTCGTTCAGCATGACTCCCGTATCTTTGGCGAACTCCCGCAGCTTCCGGAACGTCGCTTTGTCGATGACGCCTGAGACAATTCCGGAATGGTCGGCCAGAGAGACTGGCTGGGAAGCGTGAGCCGCAGAGGAACTCATGGATTTCAGTGGCTCTGTTCGCTGTCCCCAATAGCGAACGATATGCCAGGTGATGACACGAATGCGGTACAGCAATGTTCCGGTCAGTTCCGCGATTCGACGCCCTTCGGCCAGTAATCGGCCTCTCAGCCGTTCGGGCTCCAGCGTTCGAGCTTCGGGCCGTTCTGGTTCCGGCAGTACGCGGCGAGCGTATGCGACGGCGATGTCCTCCAGGAACTGGCTTGCACCGATTCCATCACAACAGGCGTGATGAAACAACAGCGTCACGCGGGTCCTCGTGTCGTCGGTTTCGCCCCAGACCCGAAGTCCCGTCTCCGCTGTCAGATCCATGGGACGTCGCCATGGTTCGTCTCGAAGCCAGACGCTCGGGTCAAGTTCGATCGTGGCAATCAGATCGGTGCGATAAAACCAACACTGCGTTCCATTGTGAAGACCAACGGTTGAGCTGAGCAGCGGATGCCGAGTCAGGGCTTCCTTCAGGGCCTCAATAAGCAGTTCAACTTCGACGCGGCCTTCCAGCAGAAACCGAAGCATGAAAGTCATCGGATAGTCCGGATGATCTTCCTCCAGCATGAACTGCTCGAACGAAGTCAGCGGCAGCGGAAACAGGGGGTGAGCAACGTCCATTCTGTGACTCGTACTTCCTCGAATTGCGCACTGCCGGAATGTGGGTTTTACGGACGAGAGCACGGCGGTTCAACGCAATGCCGCGACGTCGGGGCAGACTGCGCTTCCCGATTGAATGGCGTACGGTACACTGCAATTGGTCCTGGACGAACGAATTGACTCCATGAAACCCTGAATCAGCGTCAATGTCGCCGGAGACGGAAGATCGTTTGTTTATGCGTCTGATAGCCTTCATTCTGTCGGTGGTCCTGTGTTCCGCTGCCAGTGCGCAGACGAACGACGGAGCAGTTTCGGACTGGCACGGGCGGTATGAAGGATTCAAGCTGCTGCTTCAGGAGAAGCGACTGCGTAACGTTTCTGACTCGGAGTCACTTCTGTCGCGTCCCGATAATGCCGTGGTCGTATTAGCGGGTGATCTCCGCACGATTTCCCGTCAGGAGTGGCTTCGACTTCGTCGATACGTTGCACAGGGCGGTGCGTTGCTGGTCGCAACCGAAGAGGCGGTGACCATTCCTGGGGTCACGTCGGTTTCTCCGGGTCATATTGTCAGCTCAAGGAAGGAAATGCAGTATTCCGGGTTCGAAGACTGCCTGCAGATTTCGGTTGAAGAATCAGAGCTGTCACGTGGAATCAGTGAGTTGATTGTAAATCGATCAGGGTGGATGACCCGTCCGGAAGACGATTCACTCAACTGGTCGACCGTACTGAAAGTGCCGGCCGAGTGTTTTCCGGCCAGGGCGCGCCGGCAGCCGATTATTGCCGTCGGAGTCGACAGCCAGTCAGAAGGAGTGATGATTCTTTGTGCTGACCTCAGCATCTATTCGGACGGCATGTTGTGGCATGGAGAGAACGCCGTTCTGGCGATCAACACGGTTGATATGCTTTGCCGCGGAGAGCGTTCGTTTTTTGGGTTCTTCGAAAATGGTCTGGATCAAAGCGCGAATAGTCCCTGGCCACAGAACATGCCGCGATTGCCTCCTCAGTTGCCGCCGAACATGCCGCCAGTGCCAAAACGAGTTCCTCCAATTCAGCCGCGCGAAGAAGACGTTGACCTTGAGACATTGGTTAAAGCAGCAAACCTTGCTATTGAAGAAGTTCAGCAGTCCGATGTTGTGAACGAAATGCTGCGTGACCGACCGAGAAACATGCGACAGGTGGCGTATCTTCGAACACTGCTGCTGATTCTTGCGCTCGTGGCGCTGGCATGGCTTTTCTGGAGAATCTTCCAGCAGCGTTTGCCAGGCGCGCCGGAGCGACAGCAGCGGTTTATGGAATCCATGTACGGTGTCGTGTCTGCGTCTCAACTTGCGAAAGGTGAATTGGGACCAGCTGCCGAAGTACTGGCTCGCAGTTACTGCCGGGAGCTCACCGGGGCTGAAAGCGAACGAGAATGGGTCAAGCTTACCGCGTCCGTTCCGGAGATCTCCGCGCTGCCTCGCAAGCTGCGCAATGGGCTGTTGGAACTGGTTCGCGTGGCAACTCGCGCTGCGGCCAAGCACATGAGCCAGAAGGAATTTCAGTCAATTGGCCATACGATTGTCGAACTGCGAGCGCGCAGGTTTCAGGTCGATTCGCTCTTTGAGCTGTCTTCCCGGTAGCCGTCTCCGACCCCCTCTGTCGACGCCGCACAGCTACCTGGCCGGCTTCGCCAGGAATCGAATCGTACTGTCACGAGTCATCAGTTCGATGGCCGATTCCGCAGCAATGTGCTGACAAAAGAATGGGCTGGAACTGGAGACGATCTGTTCCTTGAGCTTGATGGAACCTGTGTTGGTATCGATCAGCTGAACTTCAAGGATCTGCGTATCCAGCTCATCACCGTTTTCATCAATCTGATTTGTCATGCTCCAGGCTGCCATCAGGTCGGTCGGATCACCGGCAATCTCGGGGAAGACGACGCTGTCGAGTCTTTGGTGCCATTGGATCTCACCGGAGTCCGGCTTCAGGCTGAGCAGAAGACCGTCGGCCAGCTGAGGATCTCTGCCGCGATTGTTGCCTATCATCCCGCTGATACCTCGAACGCGATTATCCTCCAGCCCGACAAACAGTCGGCCATTGCGTTCGAACGCAATAACGCCGAAGACAAACCCACTTCCGCTTTCAACAATTTCCTTGACGGTCGTTCTGAACTGTATCTTTCCGGCTCTCGCATCGATCATCACTATCTGATGGTCCGAGCTGATCGTCAGGACTCGATCTTCCGGCAGGAGCTGAAACACCTGATCCAGAGAATTACTGCCGGCACTGATCGGGGTTTCGTCGGCAAGAATGTCCAGCTCAGTCGCTCCATCGAAGACGTGAATTCGAGATTCAAAATCTGAATACACAAGAAATCGTCCAAACGTCTTTGTTTCCGTGGCCTGTCCAGTCTGGAGGCGTCCGGAGGAAAGTTCCTGCCCGTCCCGTGTGCGAAAACGTCGGTAAGATTCGAGATCGCTTCCCATGACCACGATGACGTTGTCGTCGCCAAAGATCCGCTTGATTCCCGGCTGATACTCCACTTCTGAGGACAGGGGGACATTGCGCGTCCAGAGATCCTGTCCGGTGATCGGGTTCGTGCAGTGGAGAACGCCCGCAAAGTGCCAGACCAGCGCGCTTGCGGTGAGAGGACCATATTCAATGGACTGATCTTCTGATTCGCTCGTGCGATATCGCCTTGTCCACAACGTGGATGTACGTCCGGGAACGGTCGAGGAGATCATGATGATCTCGCTGGACCCCGTCAGTGGTACAAGCCCCGGAACAGACTCTCCGTCACTGGCCTGTCGAAATGCCAGCGTATCCCGACTCAGTTCTGACGCCAGAGCGAGCCGGTCGTGAAAACGACCATCCCGAGGATCCACGGTGATGAACTCAACACCTTCCATCCCATCGATCAGCATGGCTCGGTGCTTCATCCAGCTGGGTGTCCATGAGATCGTGGCACCGCGTTCGAAGTTTGACATCTCCCACCATGCCTGATGCATCAGCGGTGTGCTGCTTCCCTCGATTTCCGCCGAGGCCTGGAGGCCCTTTGAAAGACGCCCTGCAGAATCTCGATCCGGCGGATGGAACTTCTCATAGATTTTCTCCGGGTCGAAGCCCGGAATGATCACACGTGATCGAAGGCGCTCAAGGTCATATCGAAACCTGTCGGACTTGGATCTGTTGTCCCGATGAGCATTCAGGCCCGCGGCTGCAATCATCTCCGCGGAAGCCAGATCGCCCTTTTGAACGAGTTGATCCAGGAGAGGTGAATACCACCTTTCTGCGGCCTCAGACGTCGGGAAGACAACAAATTCTGCCGCAAGCGATCGAAGCGTTGGGAGCGTGGCGACCTGCAGTTCTGCCTGAGCCAGACGATTCAGGCTGACTGGAGCGTTCAGCAGAATGTCCGGTCGCACTCTCCAGTCGCCGGTGACGCTGACGGGTATCTTCCACTCCGGAAATTCTGATAACTCGCTGATCGTCTCAGCCTCGACTTTGATCTCAGGGCGTTTCAAAAGAGTCAGTAATGCGACGCGAAGCTGCTGATCCGATGACAATGGCAAGTCGGCCAGCAAGGTTAAATCCTGGTCTGTGTTTCCGAGGGCTCCGGGAGCATCCGCTTTTGCCAGCAACTCTTCCCCCCAGCGATGCAGTGTCATCTCCGCCAGGAACTGACCGACACGATCATCTCGCTCACTTCCCTGAGACTTCGATTCCTGAATTGCCAGCTTCAGCAGTTCGATCGCTTCGGCGCGTTTTCCCGCGATCGACAGCAGTTGAGCCTGCTTCAGAATGGCCTGATCGTCAACGGGAACATGATCCGCGAGCAGACGCATGATGTCCGACTGGAACAAAGAACTCACGGTCTTGAAAGATGTCACGGAAACCGGCGTCGACACAAGCACTCGATCGCCATCACCTCGAAGGGCACCGTACGGAAAGTCCCCGGATTCCGGGATCATGGTTTCATCAGCGGACACGTTGGTTCCGTCGGCCAGCAGGACCATAATCAGCGGGCCATCCGTTTGCGGAATCAGACAATGTTTGGTGCCGCAAATCGCCTTGCCGCTGGAACTGGGAATCTCCGTCACCCACTGCTGATCCCCTGTGGCAATATCCAGGCTGCGACAATGTCGCTGACCGATCAGGATCACCTGACGCTCCAGCAATCCGGCAACGTACAGATCCGCACTGTTCCCGGTATTTCCAGGCCCAAAAGCGCGTCTCGCCACCTGCCAGACGATCCGACCTGTTTTAAGATCGACGGCTTTGATGGATGAACTCTTTGGGTTGCAGCAAACGATGACCTGGCCGTTCGTGACGGGAGCAAAGACAGCAGGACTGTCGACTCGATCTTCATCGAGCGACATATGAAACAACGTAGATTCCTGAACATCGGGGGCATCGCTGGTTGCCATGGCCCACAGCAACTGACCGTCCAGAGTTCGTGCCGCCGGCATGACTCCGTCGGCCAGGACACAGACAACCGTATCACCGGACACAAGACAAAAGTTGCTTCCATCAGCGGGGTTCCAGACTTCATGGCGCTGAGCCTCAAACGGATCATGGAATGCCAGCGGTTGCCGCCATTCCAGTCGCCCGGAACGTCGACCGAGACAGTTCAAAACAGTCTGCTCGGCAATGGACGTCAGAATGAACAATTGCTCGTCCTGCACAACCGGGGCCGATAGAAAACGATGGCCTTCAAATCCGGAATCCGACTTCCGCGCGGAGCCGGCGTTCGCTGCATCCTTGGCGCTTTGGGCCATCGGATGTTCCGAAATCTTCTCCACGGTCTGATACGGATAGTCTGCCGCAGCGCCGGCGGTCCACGCAATCTCCGGCAGTTTGCCTGTCGTGTCTCGGCGGAGTGCGACGAGGCGAGTTGCCGGTCGATCGTTCTGCTTGTCGGCCTTGCCGGGTGTCAGCTGGAACGGATTGCCGAGAGACTCTTCGAACGCACTTTGCTGCTTTCCATCGAACACGTCAAAGTGGTCAAGAAACCAAAGGAATTCTTCGTCAACTGTCAGGCAGCCGAAAGTCTGCAAGCCGCTGACGCGAAGGGGATTGTCAAAGGCCCTTGGCGTCACTTCACTCAGAAGCAGTGGAGATGCAGGGTCCTTTGCCGGTGGCTTAAACGTATCAGTTGGCAGTGACCAGGCTTCTTTGCCAGTTGTCTGATCAATTGCAACAAGGCGGAAGGGGGTTCTCAGAATGCACTGGCCTCCCCATGTGATCACCGGCCAGTTATGAAATTCACCAGTGCTGCGAGATGCTTCCGGCTGATACGATGTGACCAGCTGGTCCGTCATCATCCGAGGGATCCCGGCACGCAGCCACAAGTTTTCTGACCATGTCCATTCCGTTACAGGCCACGCGGGAGAGACGTCGGCCGTGGCCTGCAGATTGCTCAGATTGTTGACGCTGGACGCGGACGATTTACCTGTGATTCGCTGAGCCAGCCAGTTGGAAAGTGACCGCTGACGGTTCGCGAGTTCTGACTCCAGGACGGACCCCGCGAACTCCCGCTTGAGAATCTCTAGCTGTCGTGATGCTGCCTGAGGCTGATCGACCAAAACCCATCCGACTGCCGCCAAAAGCCGAGCCTGCAGAGAGATGCGAGACAATGGGTACTTCGCTGCCAACTGCTCCAGGGCGCGGGGCTGCGAGTTCTCCATGGCCTGCTGAAACTCGTTGGCCGCTACGACAGCGCACATCTGGTCCCATGCTCGCTGAATCTGCGCCGGTGACTGACGAATCTGCGCGATCAGCACGCTTCGGAAACTCGGAACCGGCGAATCAGGGGCCGTGTACAGAAAGCCGTCACCGGGCTCGGCGAATAGCTGAAGCAGCGTTTCGAAATCCTGATCGCCGATGGGAGACGTCTTCAGTCGTTCGGCAAACGTTTCCCGCTCACGAACTCGCAGGAGCTTCTCCTGAAGAACTTCCGGCGTTCCAAACGGATGGACTTCGGCAACATTCGTCGCCGTGGGGTCTGCCGGGTCCTGTGCGTCGACTCGCACTGCAGTCGCTGCATTCGCGAACAGGGCAAACATCAGAGCTGGCACGAACAGGGACGTTCGAGCATTCAGTGTTCGATCACATTTCAGTTCTATGCGACTCATTGTGAGCGATTTCGATGCTCGAGCAGTCAACGCGCAATCGACAGAGGATGTCTGACGGGCAGACGGTTGTCAAAAGAAATCATCATGGTGCATCAGATCATCTTCAGTCACCAGTTCGTATCCCTGTTCCTTCAGCACTCGAAGGGCTTCGTCACGTTCTTCAACATAGACCGCCACGGCACCTCGGCCCTGTTTG
This sequence comes from uncultured Chitinophaga sp., assembly GCA_964538835.1. Classification (GTDB taxonomy): domain Bacteria; phylum Planctomycetota; class Planctomycetia; order Planctomycetales; family Planctomycetaceae; genus SXXK01. Next base: position 18,715 of record CAZIGZ010000007.1, read on the forward strand.
CGGTACATCATTGGATAGACATAGTGCACATTCAGTTCGGCGGACATCAGGCGTCCGAGGACGGATGTGTGCGGTTGCTCCGATGCCGGCAACAGGACACCGATCACGTCCGTTTCAAACATGTGCACACCGGCGAACGTCAACAGCTCATGAGCACGTTCGTAATTGTCCACAATAATTCGAGCGACCGCACAGTCGGACGAATCATTAATCGTGAGAGCAACGATCTTCAGGTCGTCGCGTTCCACTCGTCTCAGCAGATCATGCAGCGAACCAACCCGGTTTTCCAGGAACACGATGAACTGGCGAAGACAAGGCCAGTCACGTCCACGCGAGGTGACCGGAGCAACAGGAGCATCGTCATCGCTGAACGCCGAACTCATAGGTGAATTCTCCGGGGCTCATGGGTCCCGATTCAACAGTGTCTGAAGTCGTAGAATGGTGAGCATTTCGCAGAGGGAGTGCGGAACACGGTTAGGCCGCCGCGTTCCGAATTTCGTGGCCGCATGATAGGCAGGCTGGGCGGACAGCGGAATGCCAGTTCCCAGCCGGTGCACACCGCCTAATGGCGTCTTCGGACTCTCGACTTTGCTGGAATGGCGGTGCCGATTTGAAGCCAAAATTGACTTGTTTGGAGGCGGCCGCGATCTCCTGCCGCGGACCACAAAAGCTCGATGAATCAATCCAATGCCGTCAAAACGCGGCTTAGAAGCGAATTTGGACTGAGAATCACTGTGTTCTTGCCGGAGGCTGATTGTCCGAACACTCCGGACTGCGTAGGATGCCAGACTTCCGAATTCTTCCCTACGAGTAGTTGGTCGCCATGTCGTCGCCGTCACGTACAGAAACTCTGCATACAATCTCCGCGAAAACCGGAGGCACCGTTCCGCGTGCGAAGGAACTTTACGAGACCAGTCTGGCCAACGCGGTTACGGCTGCTCACATTGCAGACCAGCTTCGCGGTCAGCATATCGTCGTGCTGGACCTGACCGGCATCACCTCGATCGTCGACTTCTTTGTGATCGTAACAGGGACCAGCGGTCGACAGATGCATGCTGTCGCTGACGAAGTCAACCGAAAGCTGAAGCACGAAGACGGAAACCGCCGACTCAGCATTGAAGGCTACCGCACCGAAGGGAACTGGATTCTGGTCGACTACGGTGACGTGGTTCTTCACGTCTTCACTCCGGAAGGTCGAGCCCTCTACAACCTGGAACAGCTCTGGGCTGATGCTCCTCGCATCGACTGGCAGAAGCTGGCACCTGGAACAGCGGGCAAGCCTACGGCATAACGAACTGGTGCCCTTCAGGCTTGACGGTCAGAACAGGACATGGCGCCTTTCGCACCACGCGTTCTGCGACGCTGCCCATCAGAATATGCATGATGGCAGAACGACCGTGCGTTCCGATCACGATCAGGTCGATGTCCTTTTCTCGCGCGTACTCGATGATCTCAAGGAACGCCGTGCCGACTCGCACTTCGCGAACCACTGGCAGTCCGTTGCTCCATCCGTCGCCCGGCAGTTTTTCCAGTTGAGCCGATGCGTCCTTAGCCAGTGACTGAGCCTGTGCCTGCATCGACTCGACGGAGAACGCGGCCGCTTCGGGAACCAGCATCGCAGGATCCGGAACGACATGCAGCAGGTGCAATTCGGAATTGAACCGAGCAGCAATAGCGCACGCATACTCGACTGCTGGCTTACTGAATTCGCTGAAGTCAGTCGGCACAAGGATTCGGTTGAGCTGAATCATATTCTGTCTCCTTCACAATGACGTTTGGGGCCCGTTCAAACAGTTCCCGTGATCCGATTTCCAGAGGTTCCGCAATCGGACTACGGGAGTGGCATGCGAATGGTCATCATCGCAACACCCACGCAAATCGCTCCTGTCAGAAGGAGTACGATCAGAAAGCCGACGCCATAGACGGTTCGAATTCCATCATCCGGCATTTCTTTAGTCTTGAAAATTCGTCTGGCGACAACACTGCAGACCCATGTCCAGTGCAGCATAACGTGCAGGATGACACCAATGCCAAGGAATGCCAGAAGGCCGAACTGGATCGAGCACCACTGACCGTAGTTCATTCCCCAGAGCATCCAGCCCTTGGCGCCAACTCCGGGAGGAAAAACGAACTGCACGATCACGGCCACAATGGACAACGCAACGAAGGAGACCGCAAGGAGTGCGTCAAGCCAGAAATTGATCATCGTGCGGGAGAGTTTCGTGCCGCCGTCGTCATCGGAATCCGATCGCATGGCCGCCCGAAAGGCTCCTGTGATCGTAGTACGAGGGACCGGAAGTTGCACTTGCTCCCGATTCTGGATATCAGAGCTCGAAAACTTTTGTTCGATTGAAGTGATCATGATTCGTTCCGTTCGACAAATGTCATGATTCTTCGTAAAGCAAATGCAATGCCGCGTCTCCGGGGCTGAGAATGGCGCCGGAAATGGGCTGTATTCCATCGAGCCTGCACACGTTCACTCGTGTTGAACGCACACTTGCGAGCGGATGTGCACACTCAGTTCGGTCCGATCAAGGATGCTGAAAATGATGCGAAGCGTGCTCGCTGTGGTACTCGCGGGAGGTCGAGGATCGCGGCTGGAACCGTTGACCCGGGATCGCAGCAAGCCTGCGGTGCCCTTCGGAGGTTGTTTCCGAATCATCGACTTTTCGCTGTCGAATTGCGTCAACAGCGGAATACGCAAGATCCTCGTGATTACTCAGTACAAGTCCGCCAGCCTGGAAAGGCACATCGAACAGGGCTGGCATTTTCTTCCAACAACGCTGGGCGAGTTTGTCAGCGTGCGTCCGCCGGAACAGCGCATTGACGAGAACTGGTATCAGGGAACGGCTGATGCAATTTACCAGAACATCTACACGATCGAGAAAGTGCGTCCGAAGCATATTCTGATTCTGAGTGGCGACCACATCTACCGGATGGACTATTCGCAGTTCATAGCGAATCACGTGGCGTCGGGTGCGGATGCTTCAATCGCCTGTTTGCCGGTGTCATTGACGGAAGGTCGTCGCTTTGGAGTGATGCAGGTCAATGAGCAGAATCGAATCGTGCAGTTTCATGAAAAGCCGGATCAGCCAGTCGCGATGCCCGGCTCATCGTCAGAGTGTCTGGCTTCGATGGGGATCTATGTCTTCAACACGGAGTTCCTCTTTGAGCAGCTTTGTGCGGATGCGAATGCGCCGGGCAGTCAGCGTGATTTCGGACGCGACATCATCCCTTCCATCATCGCTTCTCGAAAGGTGATGGCATGGCCATTTCTGAGTTCTGAAACCGGTCGGCCGGAGTACTGGCGTGATGTGGGGACTCTGGATTCCTACTACGAAACCAGCATGGATCTCACCGCGGTGACACCGGAGCTGAATCTGTACGATATGGACTGGCCGTTTCGAACGTGGCAGCCGCCATTACCGCCTCCCAAGTTTGTGTTGAACGAATCAGGCCCCGATGGAGTTCGTGTGGGCCATGCGATGAACAGTCTGATCTGTTCCGGATCGATCATTTCCGGCGGAACAGTCGATCGCTGCATCCTGTCTCCGCGAGTCCGCGTCCACAGCTATGCTGAAGTGCAGGGATCGATTCTGTTTGACGGCGTCGAAGTCGGCCGCAACTGTCGAATTCGAAACACAATCGTTGATAAAGGCGTACAGATTCCCTGTGGGACAGAAATTGGCCATGACCTTGCCGCAGATGCGGCTCGAGGACTGACCGTCACGGACGGAGGGATCGTCGCTGTTCCTCGAAATTATCGCTTTCCGAGCACGTGAAAACTCTTGCCTCAGGGCTTCCTCTGAGCAACGCTTCTCTCAGAGTGTTGTTGATAACAGGGATGTTTCCATCAGGACAATCTTCATGAAATCCTCTGTCGAAGATGGACAGAATTCATGAGCTCACGTTGACCGGGTTTATGCCATGAGTCTACGATCCCGAAACACGCTGCAGTCAGATCATGGAGGATCGAAATGATTCAGGCCACATCGCACGTTGGCGCGAAGTTGTTTGTGCTGGACACGAACGTCATTCTCCACGACGCAGGATGCCTGAGAAATTTCGAAGAGAATGACATTGCCATTCCCATTACGGTTCTTGAAGAACTGGACAAGTTCAAGAAGGGGAATGAAGACATCAACTTTCAGGCTCGTGCGTTTCTTCGCCGCCTGGATGAATTGACCGGCGATGTGCTTTCCGGCGACGGAACTCCGCTGGGCGCGGGACTTGGTCACATCAAAGTCGTGCTGCAGGCCGAAAACGGACAGCGACTCCGAGAAGCTTTTCTGGCCGATTGTCCCGACCACCGTATTCTGGACGTCGCACTGACGCTCATGCAGAAAGAGGCACCTCGCCCGGTTGTGCTGGTGACGAAGGACACAAACCTTCGCATGAAAGCCAAAGCCCTGGGCCTGACAGCACAGGATTACAGCACCGATAAAGTTGAGTCGATGGACAAGCTCTATTCCGGCAAGCGGCTGGTGGAGGGCCTGACGACCGCGACTCTGGATCTGTTCTTTGATGGAAGCGGCCACGTTCCTGCAGAAAAAGTCACGGCAGTTCCGGACCCTCTGGCCAATGAGAACTTCATCTTTCGAAATGGCTCCAAATCGGTTCTCGCTACCTATAGTCCAAAGGAAAAGTGCTTCATTCGTATTGATCGGACAAACGCCTCGTTTGTCAATCCTCGCAATGCCGAACAGTCATTCGCGCTGCGAGCCCTGATGAATGACGATATCAAGCTGGTCACCCTGACGGGCAAAGCGGGCAGCGGAAAAACTCTGCTGGCCCTGGCCGCTGCGCTGGAATGCAAGTCGCATTATCGGCAGATCCTGATTGCTCGTCCTGCCGTTCCGCTCAGCAACAGAGACCTCGGCTTTCTGCCCGGTGATATCTCGGCGAAGCTCGATCCCTATATGCAGCCGCTGTACGACAACATGGCGGTGATGAAGCACCCGCTGTCGGAGCTTGCCGGACACGGATCGGCGCCGAAGGTTCAGGACCTGCTGGCGGCCAATCAGCTGGAAGTCACACCGCTCGCGTACATCCGAGGCCGCAGTCTCCAGAGAGTCTTTTTCATCGTTGACGAAGCCCAAAACCTGACACCGCACGAAATCAAAACGATCATCACTCGCGCCGGAGAAGGAACAAAGATTGTCTTTACAGGCGACATCCAGCAAATCGACCACCCTTATCTCGACTCACTGTCGAACGGCCTGAGTTACCTCATTGACAGGATGGTCGGTCAGTCCCTGTTTGCCCATGTCACACTGGAAAAAGGCGAACGAAGCGAACTTGCCGAACTCGCCAGCAACCTGCTGTAACCTTTGCTCACCAGACGCCGGGAAGCAAAAACCAGCAACCAGCCTGCTGCGTGTGTCATGTTTCGTACGTGACAATCCCGTGGCGCTGAGAGCGGCTGATTTTTTCAGTGGCGTAGAGTCCGGCGAGCACAAACTCAGCGCAGGAAGCTCGCATCGCGGGATTCTCCGAAGCGTTGACTTCAAACGCTTTGTCCCACACTGCGGGCACTCTCTTTAGCAGAGCTTCATAGTGGCTGCTGGGCAGCATATCGCCCACTTCGATCTTCACACCCCTGGCGAAGATCTCGCTGATCTGTTGCAGGCCATGCTGCTCTACGTACTCTTCAAACACGCTGCGAATCGCATCGGCGATGACGCTGTCCAGAACCTGGCGTTCGGACATCTGATGACTGCTCATCAGGTCAATTTCCAGTTTCCCCAGCGATGACGAATACAGATGCCCAAGATCGCTGATGCGCGGAACGGCTGGCTTCTCACCCAGCACAGCGCCTCGACGGCGAGCACTCGCGATCATCGTCTGGTAGTTTGCGATGCTGAATCGAGCACTCACACCGGACTGATGATCGATGTAGCGACTCTTGCGAGCCTTCCGGCTGATCTCTTCCACGATCTGCTTCATGAACCACGGCACAACGACCGGGACGTCACCGTCGAGCGGCACGTCGCATTCCTGTTCCATAATCTGAATGCCTGCGTCCCGATCTTCCGGATAATGAGTCTGGATCAGACTGCCGATGCGGTCCTTCAGCTGAGGAATCACCTTGCCACTGCGGTTATAGGTGGCAGGATTGGCTGAGAACAGAATCATCACATCCAGATCGAACTGAATGGGGTAGCCGCGAATCTGCACGTCTCGCTCTTCAAGAATATTGAAGAGCCCGACCTGAACGAGTTCATCCAGCTCTGGAAGTTCGTTCATCGCAAACAGTCCTCGGTGCATTCGAGGAATCAGGCCGAAGTGCAATGCGTCTTCGGCCGACATGCTCGTTCCCGCAGCCAGCTTTGCCGGATCAATCTCCCCGATGATGTCGGCAAACTTGGTCCCCGGAGCCAGTCGTTCCGCATACCGCTGCTCGCGAGGCCACCAGGAGATTTGCACATCCGCCGCTGAATTCTCCTGAACATACCGGCGCCCCTGCGATGTGATCGGACGAAACGGGTCTTCGTGCACCGGACAGTCCGGCAGATCCAGATATGGAATAGCTTCGTCCAGAAATCGCGACATCTGACGCATCAGTCGGCTTTTGCCCTGCCCCTTTTCGCCCAGGAACAGCATGTCATGCCCGGCCAGAAGAGCGAGGCTGATTTCCGGAATCACGGTGTTTTCATACCCGACAATACCGGGAAACAGTTCCGTGCGATCAGAAAGGGCCGCAAGAAAGTTGCTTTGGATTTCTTCCTTGACCGACCGTGGCTTCCAGCCCGAATTCTGAAGTTCCTGAAGATTCGAGGGGCGATGGTTCATGAACTTCAACCTTCCTGATCGCCGACCGAAGCACAGTCAGCCTGACTGACCTCTGAATCCGTCGATCATCAAAAACCTATGGTGATTCCGTCAGGACGATTATTGACGCGGACGGCCGTTCGAAAAGACCCGGAAGCCGACAAATGCCGGAATTCGCGACACTGATCGCGTGTCAGACAGGGCTGGTTTCGTGACAGATTGCTCGGCACAACCTACGCTTCGGGCGGTTTTCCCACGAACTCATCCGGACATTCTTCGGCCTTCGCCACAGATTGGGCGGCGACCAATTTCTCGGGGACCGTTCCTATGCACCGTCGTGCCTTCGATTGCCTGTTCTTCTGCGCCGCTTTGTTTGCCCTGCTGGCGGCCCCGGCAGAGGTGCAAAGTCAGGTCGCAACAGCAACTTCGCCTGAGTCCACGCCTCTGGAAGGTTATATCCGTCTGCATTACACGAAGCAGGAATACATGATTCCCATGCGGGATGGCGTCAAACTGTACACCGCCGTTTACGTTCCAAAGGATACCTCGAAAACGTATCCCATCATGATGAAGCGGACACCGTATTCGTGTGCACCCTATGGAGCCGACAAATTGCCGGCGTCGCTTGGGCCAAGTGAGCACTTTGTCAGGTCAGGCTACATCTTCGTCAATCAGGACGTGCGCGGGCGATTTCTTTCCGAGGGCACCTTTCAACAGGTGACTCCTCATATTGAGGACAAATCCAAACCTGCGGATGTCGATGAGAGCACGGACACCTGGGACACAATTGAATGGCTGACAAAGAACATCCAGGGACACAACGGCAAGGTAGGAATGGCCGGAATCTCGTATCCCGGATTCTACGCTTCGGCCGGCATGATCGATGCTCATCCGGCACTGGTGGCCGTGTCGCCTCAGGCACCAGTAGGAGACTGGTACTTCGACGACTTCCTGCATCACGGAGCCTTCTTCCTGGCTCATGCCTTTCGCTGGCTGAACAACAATGCGCAGGAACGTCAGGGGCCAACAACAGAACGCCCGGTTCCGAATCCGATTCCTTCCATTGATGGTTACCAGATGTTTCTGGAGGCGGGAACGATCTCCGAGATTAATCGACGATATCTGAAGGATACGATTCCCTTTTGGAACGACATGATGGCTCATCCAAATCGTGATGACTTCTGGAAGAAGCGTGAGATCCTGCCTCACCTGAAGAATGTGGCACCCGCAGTGATGGTCGTAACCGGCTGGTTTGATGCAGAGGATCTTTATGGCTCCTTCAAGACGTATCATTCCGTGGAGACACTGAATCCAACGGTGAACAATGTTCTGGTTGTTGGTCCGTGGATCCATGGTGGCTGGGCCGGCACCGAAGGCGACAAGCTGGGTCAGGTCTCGTTTGGCTCAAAAACAGGAGCCTTCTATCGGGCGGAGATTGAGTTTCCGTTCTTCGAAAAGTACCTCAAGGGCAAAGAGGTTTCCGCGCCGGCGGAAGCCACCGTGTTCGAAACTGGTTCAAACCTATGGCGAACGTTTGATGCGTGGCCGCCCGCTGACGCACAGAAGGGAATTCTTCGTCTGCAAAGCGGCGGCCGGCTGTCTGTCGAGACTTTGGACGGGAAGACGCTGCTGGGTGAGACTGGATCATCCTCAGGAACAGCAGCGGAAGATCCTGGTTATGACGAATTCGTCAGTGATCCGGCGAAGCCCGTTCCGTTCACGGAAGCGATCACCAACCGCATGACCGTGGAATACATGGTGGACGATCAGCGGTTCGCAAGTCGACGTCCTGACGTACTGGTTTATCAGACGGATGTGCTTGAAAGGGACATCACGATGGCCGGAACGCTGACGACTCACGTCGATTTCAGCACCACCGGTACAGATGCTGATGTTATTGTGAAACTGATCGACGTGTTCCCGGACGGCACAGATGCCGCGCAGCTGGCGAACTACCAGATGATGGTCAGAAGCGAAGTACTGCGAGGACGGTTCAGGAACTCGTATGAACATCCGGAGGCGTTTGAACCGGGCAAACCGGCGACGATCCGCCTCGAATTGCTGGACGTGCTCCATCGATTCAGGAAGGGTCACCGCATCATGATTCAAATTCAGAGCACGTGGTTTCCGCTTGTCGATCGCAACCCGCAGAAGTTCGTTCCGAACATCTACCTTGCGAAGCCAGAAGATTTCCAGAAGGCCACACATCGAGTCTGGCGGAATTCGGAACATCCAGCCACGATTTCATTTGGACTCATCCCTTGAGGCACGGACCTGGCCGATCGGTCCGAGGTGAGTGACGTGATTGACGTGAGTGACAATAACCCGTACGAAGTTTCTGCCGAATGCACCGGCGGTTCCGCGGCGATTGACGGAATCGCTGCGGGAGGATTTCAAATCGATGGCGATCGAATCGTCTGTGGAAAAGCGGTCGCCCTGCCCCCGATTTGCATATGGACCGGAGCGCTGGAGGATCTCATTCAAATCACCACAGTCGCGCAGTTTGGGTCTTGGAAACTGGTCATCAAGAATCATCAGGTCCGTTGCGTGTGCTTCATTCGAAGACCAATCTTCGAAAGGCGAAAAATCATTCGGCAGACCGGGACAATCCTGTCCGTTCTTGGTATTGCCGCGATGGTGGGCCTGCCATTCCTCTTTGTCGACACCCCCGGTTCCGGTCGAATCATTGCATTAGGATTCTTCGGCGGACTGCTGACACTGGTGGCTGGCTGGATTCTAAACCGGCAGGCTGAGATCCGGCTTTCGATCACTCGCCACCGTGCCGGCCAATACTGGGTACGTGGACTCCGCCCGCCCTTCTTTAAAGCACTGCACGCCCTGATCCTCGACGCCCAGGCAAAGGGGAAGTAGCGCCCTGTAATGTTCAGAAAAACCAGTTTTTTCATTGACATAACCGATACAGGTGCATGGCACCTGAGCGTGGGAAATCGGAGTTTTCGGGTGGATATCCTCGCGGTTGATGAACCATGGGTTTCCGTTCAACCGGGGCGATGTCAAAACGGCAGCTACCGAGCTACGGGGCCATCGGGGCGCTTTTCTTGGTTTTCCGCAAATAATTGCCAGCAAAGAGGTTACGGCGTAACTTTGAAACATGGCACATTATTCGCTTCCCGCGGGGCTTCAGAAGTTTGAATCTGCACTTCTGGCTGAGCTGCCACTTTTGAGCGAAGGTCGTTCGGGTGGCATAGCTGGGAGAGAAGCAGTTCGGGTCGAAAACTAGCAACCCATATTTGATTGCAGGTCAGGAGAGAAACATGGCAAAGAAGGCTTCCGCGAGCGGCACTCGAATTGTGCCTCTGGGGGATCGCGTTGTTCTGAAGCGAGCTGAAGCTGAAGAAAAGACAGCCGGCGGCATTTTGCTGCCAGATGCCGCAAAGAACAAACCCCAGCGCGGCGAAGTCGTTTCCGTTGGCGATGGTCATGTCAATGACAAAGGGGAGCGTGTGCCTCTGTCTGTCAAGGAAGGTGATCGAGTCATTTTCAGTTCTTACGCTGGTGACGAGATCACAGTGGGTGACAAGACTTTCCTGCTGATGCGTGAAAGCGACATTCTCGCGACTCTTTAGTCTTTATGTGTCTCGACTGATCCCGCCAGGGGCAAAGTGTCCCTGAGCTTTTGCGGGCAAAAAGCCCGATTGAGAATTCAACCCTCGGAGAAGTGTGTCATGGCAGCAAAGATGATTGCCTTTGATCAGGAAGCTCAGGAAGCCATGCGTCGCGGCGTGACGAAGCTGGCACGAGCTGTAAAGGTTACTCTCGGCCCACGCGGTCGAAACGTGATCATTGAGAAGAGCTTTGGTTCTCCAACCGTGACGAAGGACGGTGTGACCGTCGCCCGTGAGATCGAACTGCCAGACAAGTTTGAAGACATGGGTGCCCGCATGGTTCGCGAAGTCGCCAGCAAGACCAGCGACGTTGCTGGTGACGGCACGACGACTGCGACCGTGATGGCAGAAGCGATCTACAACGAAGGCCTGAAGGCAGTCGTCGCCGGTGTCAGCCCGCTCGAAATGAAGCGTGGTATGGACAAAGCGGTTGCCGACATCATCGCAAGCCTCCGAGGAATGGCTCAGGAGTGCCGTTCCAAGAAGTCGATCGCTCAGGTTGGCACTGTCGCTGCAAACGGCGACGAAGAGATTGGTCGGATCCTGGCGGATGCAATGGAGCAGGTCGGTAAGGACGGCGTAATCACCGTCGAAGAAGGCAAGAGCCTTGAGACCAACTTCGAAGTTGTTGAAGGTCTGCAGTTCGACCGTGGATACCTGTCGCCTTACTTCGTGACCGATTCAGACGGTATGGAAGTCGTCCTTGAAGACGCTTACGTGCTGATTCACGAGAAGAAAATCTCCAGCATTAAGGACCTTGTTCCGGTTCTGGAGAAGGTTGTTAACTCCGGCAAGCCGCTGCTGATCATCGCGGAAGAAGTTGAAGGCGAAGCCCTGGCGACTCTGGTGATCAACAAGCTGCGTGGCACCTTCAAGGTGTGTGCTGTGAAGGCTCCTGGATACGGCGACCGTCGCAAGGCGATGCTGCAGGACATTGCCATCATGGTTGGCGGCACAGCGATCTTCGAAGACCTGGGCATCAAGCTGGACAGCATCGACATCACTGACCTCGGCACAGCCCGCAAGATCGTTGTCGACAAGGACAACACCACGATCGTGGAAGGTGGCGGCAAGAAGTCCGACATTCAGGCTCGCATCGAGCAGATTCGTCGCGAACTCGATAACAGCACCAGCGATTACGACCGTGAGAAGCTCGAAGAGCGAATCGCGAAGCTCGCCGGTGGTGTTGCTCAGATTAACGTCGGTGCTGCCACCGAGAGCGAAATGAAGGAAAAGAAGGCCCGCGTTGAAGACGCTCTGCACGCAACTCGCGCTGCTGTTGAAGAAGGAATTCTTCCAGGCGGTGGCGTTGCAATGCTGCGAGCATCCACGAGCGTGAAGCCTGGTAAGCTGACTCACGACGAGAAGGTCGGTTACGACATTATCGTTCGAGCCTGCCGTGCACCGCTGACTCAGATTGCTGACAACGCTGGTGTTGACGGTGGAGTTGTCTGTGAGAAGGTGGCATCAGGAGAAGGTAACTTTGGTTACAACGCTGCAACGGACAAGTTCGAAGACATGGTGAAGGCCGGCGTGATCGACCCAACCAAGGTGACCCGAACTGCTCTGCAGAACGCAGCCAGCGTTTCAACCCTTCTGCTGACCAGCGATGCACTGATCGCTGAAAAGCCGAAAGATGACCACAAGAAGCACTCAGCAGGTGGTGCTGAAGACATGTACTAATCGAATGATTGTTTCGAACAATCCAAAGGTGGTTCCTCGCAGGGGGAACCACCTTTTTTTGTTGCTGCCTTGCTGATCGGGGCGTGAAATGCAGCCGGGACCATTTTCGAGCCAGGCGGGGAGTGATAAAGTTCAGTCAGGGGTTCGGAAGGCTTCCGGGAGTTGTGCTGTGAAGCAACTGAACTCCGGTTTCGCACATTCATGACCGTTGTTTACACAGGGATGTTGAGATGCAAACGTCACGGCGATTATTCAGCGCGGGAGTTGTCTCGGCGGTTGTCATTGCGGCAAGTTTCGTCACGTCAGGCTTCGCTGACGAGAAGTCGACGACACCTTCTGCCGTTTCTCTGACCGCTGGAACCTGGAAGGATGTTGAAGCACTGATCGCGAAGAACTCCGGGAAGGTCATTGTGGTTGATCTCTGGTCAACAGCCTGCCTGCCCTGCATGACCGAGTTTCCGAATCTGGTGGCCCTCCAGAATGCACATCCTGAGAAACTGGTCTGTATCAGTTTCAACCTGGATTATGCGGGCATCAAGAGTAAGGGACCTGACTACTATCGGCCCAAGGTTGAGGACTTTTTGAAGAAGCAAAAGGCCGGTTTCTCCAACTTCCTTTCTACCGTTGCGGCAGACAAGGTCTTTGAAGATCTGGAGCTGACTTCAATTCCTGCGGTCTACGTGTACGGAAAGGACGGCAAGCTGGCAAAGCGATTCGATGACTCGCTGCTGGAAGAAGGAAAAGAAGAGGCCTTCACCTACAAAAACGACATCAACCCGTTCGTTGAAAAGCTTCTGGCGAAGTAATCGCACTCGTCAGGAACACATTCACTTCACCGGAGTAACCAAATGGTGTTTCAGAGGATCGTAGTGGCCTCGATTGCTGGCCTGATGACCTGCGGGAGTCTGCTGGACGTCCCCGTTTATTCGCAGGAAGGAAATCTCGTGTATCCATCGACGAAGACCGTCGAACAGGTGGACGATTTTCATGGTACGAAAGTCGAAGACCCCTATCGCTGGCTGGAAGATGATGTCCGGGAGAACAAGGACGTTGCCGCATGGGTTGCTGCTCAGAACGAAGTGACATTCGGTTATCTGAAGTCGATCCCGCAACGTGAGACGATTCAAAAGCGACTGACCGAATTGTGGAACTACGAGAAGATCGGTGCGCCATTCAAACGCGGCGGGCGATACTACTTTTCTCGAAATGACGGCCTCCAGAACCAGAACGTTCTGTATCGCCAGGAAACGCTCGACAGCACGCCAGTCGTTCTTCTGGATCCGAACTCCTGGTCCAAAGACGGCACGGTCGCACTTTCCGGAACCGCATTCAGCGATGACGGACGCTACGTGGCCTATGGCGTTCAGAAAGCCGGCTCAGACTGGAACACATGGAAGGTCATGGAGATCGAATCGGGCAAGGTGCTGGATGACGAACTGAACTGGGTGAAGTTCAGCGGCGCTGAGTGGACACCGGACAGCCGTGGCTTCTTTTATGCTCGGTATCCTGAGCCGAAGGAAGGTGCTTTCACTGCGATCAATACCAACATGAAGGTGTACTACCACCGAGTCGGCACGCCTCAGTCTGCGGACGTTCTTGTCTACGAGCGCCCCGATCATCCGGACTGGGGATTCCAGCAGAGTGTTTCAGAAGACGGTCGCTATCTGATCATCACGGTCTGGGTCGGTACAGACGACCGGTATCGAATTGTTGTCAAGGACCTGGCGGAGCCATACGGTCTGCCATGGGAACTGATCGACAACTTTGATCACGAATACTCCTTTGTCGGGAACGATGGTAGCACCCTCTACTTCAAGACGAATCTGGATGCGCCGAATCGCCGGGTCATCGCGATCGACCTGAAAAAGCCGGCACGTGATCAGTGGAAGCAGATTATTCCAGAGACAGAAAACGCGATGGAATCTGTCGGCATCGTAGGAAACATGTTCGTCTGCAGTTACCTGAAAGATGCGAAGACGCAGGTTCGCCTGCATGCCATGGACGGATCGTTTGTCCGTGAAGTGGAATTCCCCGGCATTGGAACAGCAGCCGGTTTCGACGGCCGACGAAAAGATACCGACGTATTCTATTCATTCAGCAGCTTTGCCACACCTCCCACAACCTATCGATACAACATGATCACGGGCGAGAGCAAGCTGTTCCGCAAAACGGAAGTGAAGTTCAATCCGGATGACTATGAAACGAAACAGGTGTTCTACACCAGCAAGGATGGCACCAAAGTCCCGATGTTCATTACTCACAAGAAGGGACTCAAGCTGGATGGAACCAACCCGACACTGCTGTATGGCTACGGCGGATTCAACATTTCTGTCACGCCAAGTTTCAGTGTGGGCCGCGTCACTTGGATGGAAATGGGCGGCATTTACGCAGTGGCCAATCTTCGTGGTGGCGGTGAATACGGGGAACGCTGGCACAAAGCCGGGACGAAGCTGAACAAACAAAATGTCTTTGATGACTTTATTGCCGCTGCGGAATGGCTGATTGAAAACAAGTATACGTCAGCAAAAAAGCTGGCGATCCAGGGACGCAGTAACGGCGGCCTGTTGATCGGCGCATGCATGACTCAGCGTCCGGATCTGTTTGGTGCATGCCTTCCGGGGGTTGGTGTGATGGACATGCTCCGATTCCACAAGTTTACCGCCGGACGATTCTGGACGGATGACTACGGATGTGCGGATGTGCCGGAAGAGTTTCCAGCGCTGCTCAAGTATTCGCCCTACCACAATCTGAAAGGTGGGGTGCAGTATCCGGCGACATTGATCACGACCGCTGACACGGATGACCGTGTCGTTCCGGGCCATAGCTTCAAGTTTGCCGCGCAGCTACAGGCTTCGCAGTCGGGCACCGCTCCGACTCTGATTCGAATTGAAACATCGGCTGGCCATGGAGCCGGAAAGCCAACTGCCAAGATCATCGAAGAAGCTTCGGACGAAATGGCATTCCTGGTAAAGTCGCTGGGAATGAAATAGAGCGACGCTGGACCTTTCAGTCGACTGTTCAAAGATGAGCCGCGTCCCTGACGCGGCTCTTTCTTTTTCTTCCGCTCACTCAGCCTGGTCGTCGAGAAGTCTGTCGTCGCACACCTCCCGAAGGACGACGGTCTGTTTCGACATTGCTGAATTGACTCCGGCATGCATCGTCAAAGGTTGCCTGGGCGGAGCGCTGGCAACAACTGTGGCGGCAGGATGCAATCTGGCAACACTGTCGTTGTCCACAGAAGACGTACAACACGCACTACCGGTCGCAGACCAGCAACATTTGTTGCCTCGAAATGTGGGCGGAGTTGTCCTGGTAAGGCAGGAAATTCGGGGGGAATCGCTCGTTTTTTCAATGAATTCCGTGCTTGCGTACAGGGAAAAGGCTGCTGACGGTGTCTGTTTGACCGCCTCAGAATCCCGCCCTATATTCGTTTTGAGCTTATGGGCTGGACATGAGCTTTGTTACTGTGACTATTGTAAAAACGCTGGACCACAGTCCGGATATCCCAGCTATGGCAGTTCGGGGGAATTTGCCGTAGATGGGGGCTGGATCTGCAAAGGACTTCGTGGTCGGCATTCGGCATGACGCCTACAAGAACGAACTGGCCTGAACGCCGGTTCCGGTCTGATGCCCTGCATCAGTCTGTCCGAGGGGAACGTCATGCGGCCGATGCGATTCGTACGAGTTGTTGCGCTGTTTGTTGCAGTCCTGATGGCATGTCCTGCTGCGGGGCTTCTCGCGGACGAGTCAACGGTCGACGTCGATCAGTACACCGATGCAGCGGCTGCTCTGGCCGCCGGTGAAACTCTGGAAAACAGCCGTCAGTGGGTTGAGGCGATTACTCACTATGAAGCGTGTCTGAAGAAATTCGAGAATGATGAATCGCTGACGTACGCCCTTCGCCGTACTCGCATTCATTTCGGAATCGACCGTCGCTATGCGGATCGCAGCTTTGAAGACAAGCTGCTGACTAAAGGTCGAGCCGAAGCCTTGAATCTGTTCGAGGACATTCTGACCCGTGTTCAGTATGAATACGTTGAGCCTGTCTCTGCCTCACGATTCGTGGCTCATGGCACAGAAAGCCTCTACATGGCTCTTCGCAACGAACGATTTCTGGAGCGTCATTTTCGTACGAGGAACGAAGCGGCGATTGATCGAGTACGTCAGTCACTCATCAAGAATTTCTGGAATCGTAAAGTTGACGGCCGCATGGATGCTTGCGCGGTGGTGACCAGTGTTTGTGACCTGTGCCAGAAGGAACTGGCATTGCCGGGCACCGCAGTCGTCATGGAGTATATTTTCGGCGGGTGCAATGCTCTGGATGAATACAGTAACTTCCTGACTCCGGATCGCTACAACGACATGTTCGGCAGCATTCAGGGAGAACTCGTCGGAATTGGTATTGAGATGAAGGGTGTGAAGGGACGAGGTATGCACCTTGTCAACGTCCTGCTGGACAGTCCTGCGGAAGCTGGTGGATTGAACCCGGACGACTATATCGTGGCCATTGACGGTCGCGACTGCCGCGATCTGACAACGGATGATGCTGCCCGTCTGCTGCGAGGAACAGCGGGGTCAAAGGTCAGCCTGACCTATGAAACTCCAGAAGGTAAGTCTTATACGGGTGACTTTGTTCGTCGTCGCGTCACGATTCGAAGCATCACTCGCAAAATGATGCTGGATCAGGAGCGAGGCATTGGTTACATCCGCATGGAAGGCTTCCAGAACAACACCGTTGATGAACTGGATGAAGCTCTTCGCAGCCTTGAGCGTCAGGGGATGCGAGCATTGATCTGGGACCTGCGAGGCAATCCTGGGGGACTGCTGGAAACTGCTGCCGCTGTCATCGAACGGTTTATTGATCAGGGCGTGCTGGTTTCCACGAAAGGCCGTTCACCGGAACAGAATCAGACGTTTCAGGCCCACGGGCTGAATGTGCGGAACTATCCACTGGTTCTGATTGTCGACGAAAACAGCGCGAGCGCCAGCGAGATTGTTGCGGGAGCGATCAAAGATCATCACCGCGGCACGATCGTGGGACGCAAAACGTATGGCAAATGGTCTGTTCAGAGCATTATCCGGCTTTCTGAAGATACGGCTCTCAAGCTGACAACGGCCAAGTTCTATTCACCGTCAGATCGCAACTACTCGGGCAAAGGCCTGGAGCCTGATGTGACTGTACCTGAGCCCGAAGATGCTCAGATTACCTTCTATCGCGATCGCACCACGGACGAGATCAGTGCCGACCCGGATGTGGCTCAGGCACTGGAAGAGCTGCAGACTCGACTGACTCGAAACTGAGTCTCTGCCATTGCTCCTCAGAAGATGTCAGGTAGAGGACGGGCAAGTTGTGCTGCCTCCCGGACTCGTGAATTGCAATGCGTTGTGTTACCTTCCAGATGTCGATCAGCCCATCGGGGCGTTCGTTCTGTGAACATGTAATCATCGGGGTTGAAGGTGGCATCACCGCTGCTGCAGAATTGCGCTGGTTCTCGACCGGACACGATCTTCGAGGACTTTTTTCCGGACGGGATCTGCGGGCTGGCGGTTTCGCGAGAAGCACGCAGCATTGCAGTTGGAACACGCAACGGCCGCCTTTGTCTTATGTCGCCATCCGGCGATCGGGTCCGTGAATCTCTGAACTTTGGCCAGCTAAGTCGCGTGGTTCTGTGTGACTCCGGCGAGTTTGGTGTCGCGGTCATCGGCACGAATTCACTGGCCTTCTTCGATGGAAGCCTGAAGACGCTCTGGCAGTCTTCAATCACCGGACGAATCACATCGCTGGCTATCGCACCGTACGGAGGGCACATCGCCTTTGCGACCGACTCGGCACGCATCCATGTCGTCACGAACGAAAAAAAGGAAGTCGTGACGATTGATACTCGTCGACCGATGGATCATCTGGCATTTCTTTCAGAGGCACCACACCTGATCGCCACCGCAGAGTTTGGGCAGATGTGTCGTTACGACCTGAAGGGCAACGAAATCTGGACGGAGCATATTCTGAACAACGTCGGGGATCTCGCCGTTTCCGAAGGTGGCAAACGACTGTTTCTGGCAGCGTTCAATCACGGCGTACAGGTTTACGGACTCGACGGGGAACAGCTTGGTTCATTTGCGATTGACGGCATTCCGGCGAAAGTGTGCTGCTCAGCAACTCGCGGCCGCGTTGCCGTGTTGACTCTGGAGAATCGTATCTTCCTGCTGAATTTTGAGGGCTCTATTCAATGGGCCGTCGATATCTCCCAGGATCCTCCCGAACATCTGGCGATGTCTCCGCTGGGCGATCGGCTGCTCGTTGCGACTTCGTCCGGCTGTTTGCTTTCTGCAGCGTGGCCGTGACGCCACTCGCAAAAACCGTGCGAATGCCAGACTCTGCTGCCGGACAGAAATGCCTGTTGCTGTGAACAGGACTCAGCGTGCGGTCCAGCCACCATCCACGGTGACAAGGCTGCCGGTCATGTAGCTGGCGGCCGGACTGGCCAGCAGCAATGCAGCGCCCTGAATTTCCTTCAGGTGGCCCCAGCGCTCCATGGCGACGGCGCCGAGGATGTTCTTTTTGGCTTCTTCGGAATCTGCGATCGGAATATTCATCGGAGTCAGGAAAGGTCCGGGGCACAGTGCGTTGCACGTCACGCCGGTTTGAGCCAGTTCCAGACCGAGTGCACGCGTCATCTGCACGACGGCACCTTTACTGGCCGTGTATGGGGTGCGATTTGCCAGTCCGACGACTCCCAGTGTACTGGCGATGTTGACGATCCGGCCGTAACTCGCCTGCTTCATAGTTGGCAGCACGGCTCGGCAGCAGAGCCATGTTCCATCGACATTCGTCCTTTGGACCTGCTGAAACTGGTCGTAGGTCAGTCCTTCGATGCTGCCCCGGATATTGATGCCAGCGCTGTTGACGAGGACATCAATCCGGCCAAACGCTTTCAGGACAGCATCGACCATGGCGGCAACACTGTCAGGGTTCGTCACATCACAGGCAACCGCCAGCGCGGGGCACTTGAATCCCTGTCGAAGTTCACTTGCGATGTGTTCGGCTTCGGCAATACCTCGGCTTGCAATGACCGGAGTTGCACCAGCGGATGCAAGGCCTGCGGCAATGGCTGCTCCCAGCCCTTTGGAGCCTCCTGTGATGATCGCAACCTGCTGGTCCATCCGAAACTGCTGAATGCCCGGAAGGGACGTCAGATCGACTTGCGGCAGAACGGTATTCACAAACTTACTCCGGCCATAGCAGGCAGCGGTGACCATTCGAGACACGCGCATCCTGCGGTCATTTGTTCCGCAATGTCTTCCATGCAGATGCCTGCGCCGAGCAGAATCAGGATGTCGCCTGACTCGGGCGGTTTGCGACCGTTTGAGGCCAGAACTTCCGGAAGGCGTGACAGGATCAGCGGGATTCCGGCAGAGATCATGTTGCCGTAATCCTTCAGGTTGTTCAGAAACTCGAATCGAGGAAACTCGGTTCTGGCTGCAGCGATCAGGGCCTTCAGCAGTTTGCCGCTGGGCTGATGGGGAACCACGATGACTCGACGATCATGAACTTCCGGCGCGGCTGTGACCATTGTTCGGAGGCAATTCAGCATCAGTTCGATACCGTTCAGGAACACGGCTTCGGCGTTCATTCGCATCACTGTCCGCGCCTGCGACTGTCCTCGAAACGTGAAAAACGTTCCCTGATCTTTCCAGAACAACGGTCCCGGAGTTGTTCGCAGTTCCGGGTATGGAGGGAAATGGTCTGCCTGAGCACGTGACAGCGCCCAGCCACCACCGCGCTGAACGACAGTGGCTGTCGCTCCGGCTGCCACAATGCCGCAAAACAGTCGATCGGCGGCATCGTGCCAAAACTCAGGGGTCTCAACGTTCAGCAACAGCACCTTTGCATCGGAACCTGATCCGTCGGCTTCATCAAGAAACCGACATGCTTCATCGATAAGAAGAAGGTATCCGGCACATCCTCCATTGAGCGCCCGAATCTGTTCGAGTGCCACTGGAAACTGTAAGGCTAGTTCCCGAGCCAGCCGGGCTGCGGCCTGTGGATCGCAATGAGAATGACACAAAAAGATCTGGTCAAAATCCGAAAGTTCCAGTCCCGTCTCTGCCGTCAGTTTCAGAATCAGCTCTGTGGCCACTTTGAGTGGGGTCACTCCCGGTCGAAGAATACGACGCTGAGCCACTCCCGTGGACTTCTGGATCGAATCGACGCAGGCAAAACCGGAGCTGACACCCATTGATGACAGTTCGCAAATCCGATGATTGTCCAGCATTTCGAACAAGTCAGTTCGATCGCAGACATCGACGACACACCGAATTGCCGGCGCAGTGTCACCGTGAGGCGTATCCGCGTCGGAAAAAGCTGACGGATCCGGCATGATTTGTTTCAAGCCAATAACGACAGGATGTTGTAAACCGTAAGAAGACAAAAGGCCGGCGCTGATAAAAAACAATCAGCGCCGGCGTCAGGCAATCAAACCTGGATCTCGTATCCCTTGCGCTGTTCGCGCGCCTGCCACTGAGCAGCGGCCGGGTCGTTGACAATCTGTTCTGTTTCCGGATCCCACTGAATGGTGCGATCCAGACGGATGGCGATGTTGGCCAGGTGACAGACGGTCATAGCGCGGTGATGGCTGTGAACATCGCTGATCGGCTGAGTACGGTCCGCAATACACTCGAAGAAGTTCTTCATGTGATTGCCTGGCTCTTTGCCCTTGTACAACGCCTTCAGCGTTTCTTCCTTCAGTGGCTTGTCCTTCATTCCATCCACGGCGGCTCCCGTGAGCTTGCCGCGGTTGACGAAGATTCGTCCTTCTGAACCTTCCAGCATCAGGCCGTTGTCGAAACCAAGGTCATCGGCTGTGTCACGAATGTGAAGAACCGAGCCGTTCTTGAATGTCGCTGTCACATGGAAGTTTGTCGCCGTGTTGTATTGCGACGGATCAGTCGGCATGCCGTCCTTGAATGGCACCGGGTGCTTTGCCATGACTGGCTCAATCTTCACGGGGCCAGTGTTTTCAAGGTTGAAGGCCCATGCGGCGATGTCAACATGGTGAGCACCCCAGTCGGTCATCTTGCCGCCGGAGTATTCGTACCACCATCGGAATTCATAGTGACATCGTGAGTTGCCGTACTTGCTTCCGGTATCCTTGAAGCGATATTCAGTGACTGGAGCCTGACCGAGCCACATGTCCCAGTTCAGGCCTTTTGGTACATCCGCCACATTGATCGGTCCGCTTGAAGGAGCGCCGCCGATGGCAACCGTGACGGTCTTCAGTTCTCCGATGCGTCCTTCACGTACCAGAGCAACGGCATGGAGAAATCGCAGGCCCATTTCGCTTCGCTGCTGTGTTCCCACCTGGAAGACGCGACCTGTCTCTTCGAGGACCTTTCGAATCTGCTTGCCTTCTTCGATCGTCAGTGTCAGTGGCTTTTCGCAATAGACGTCCTTGCCAGCTCTCATGGCCTCGATTGCAATCTTCGAATGCCAGTGGTCAGGAGTCACAATGGTGACCACTTCGACGTCTTTTCGGTCAAGCAGTTTGCGATAGTCTTCATACATGTCGACCGTTCGTTCCGCGCCGGCTTTGCTCTGCTTGCTGAGGGCCGTGGCCTTCCCTTTTTCCACGTGTGCCGCATCGACGTCACACACCGCAACACAGTCACTGAAGTTCATCGCCGCAGGACCGACTGCATCCCAACGGTCACCGGTTCCAATGCAACCAAGAACCGGACGAGCATTCGGGCTTCGAAACGGATTGGCCATTGAGGACGGGGCAAACCAATAGGGCAAACTTGCGGACGCGAGGCCTGCGAGACTGGCCTGTTTCAAAAAGCTGCGGCGGGTATTCGACATAATCTGCCCCCTGAGTATTCGTAGGAGTGAACAGGAAGTCTCACGGTTGTGAGACTTCCGAGTGGAAGGTCGAGCTGAGAGTCTAACGGACTGCACTGTCCGATTCCAACCGGATACAGTCTCCTCAGACGCTTCTGCGAAAAGCGATTTGAGCCTTTGCCGATTCGAACGACCGGGTAAGCCCGCGAGCAGTCGGAGACTTTGGAAGCCCCGACGTGACTCGTTCGATCGTCTCCAAAACCAGACGCCAAGGACCCGAACGTGACAGCTTCTGCCAGTTTTGGCACTCCCAAACCAATTACCACCATCGCTTCCGGCCTTGGACTCGATGCGGACGAAATTGACGTTTACGGCAAGTTTGCGGCGAAGTTATCTCTGGATCTTCTGCAAGATTCCGGCGCTGCCGCTCACGGAAAGTACATCGGCGTCACCGCGATCAATCCCACTCCGTTCGGCGAAGGAAAAACGGTCGTCGCTATCGGGCTTTCCATGGGGCTCTGCCGCCGTTCAAAGCGGGCCATCGTCACTCTCCGGCAACCTTCACTTGGTCCTGTGTTCGGCATCAAGGGCGGTGGTGCCGGAGGTGGATCTTCCCGGGTGGTGCCATCGGAAGACATCAATTTGCATTTCACGGGAGATCTCCATGCCGTCGCTTCAGCAAACAATCTGCTGGCCGCGATGATCGACAATCACTGCGCGAGAGAACTCAGTCCGCAGGTTCGAGCGGACGACATCACATGGCGGCGGTCGTTGGATATCAATGACAAAGGTCTGGCTGACATCGAGACAGGACGCAACCACGTTCCGATGGCACCACGGCGAACAACCGGATTTGATTTGACCGCGGCCTCAGAAGTCATGTCGGTTCTGGCACTCGCATCTGACCTGCATGATCTGCGTCGTCGCCTCGGACGGATTGTTGTGACGGCACCTTCGGCGTCTTTGCCTGTCACGGCAAATGATATCGGAGCAGCTGGTGCCATGACCGTCCTGCTGAGAAAAGCACTTCAGCCGAATCTGGTTCAGACGTGCGAGCAGACTCCGGCGCTGATTCATGCCGGGCCGTTTGCAAACATTTCTCACGGGAACAGTTCCATTGTGGCTGATCGAATTGCATTGAAACTAGCGGACTATGTGGTGACCGAAAGCGGCTTTGGCTCCGATCTTGGCGCTGAGAAGCTGATGAACCTGAAGTGTCCAGTGGCCGGAATCACGCCGTCGGCAGAGGTTCTTGTCTGCACCGTTCGTTCGCTGAAGTATCACAGCGGGCGTTTTGATGTACGGCCCGGCCGTCCTTTGCCGGAATCTTTACTGCAGGAAGACCTGTCAGCACTCGAGGCCGGAATCAGCAACCTCATCGGGCACCTTGAGAACCTCAGGCAATACGGCATTCCGGTGATCGTTGCCATCAATCGGTTTCCAACGGATACCGAAGCGGAACTCGTGCGAGTGCGAGAGTTGGCTCTGGCTGCGGGGGCAAGGCATGTCGTTCGAGTCGACTCGTTCAGCCAGGGCGGCGAGGGTGCACTGGAACTTGCGGATGCCGTGATCGAAGCGTGTAAAGAACCGGGACAATTCCGGCCGCTGTATTCACTGGCGGATTCCTATGAGCACAAGCTGACCACCATTGCCCGCAAGGTCTATGGCGCTGATGGTGTTGATTTTGCAGAAGGAGTTTTGGAACGAATTCACGCCTGGGAAGCGTCTGGTTTTGGTGGTATGCCGGTCTGTGTTGCGAAGACTCAGTATTCGCTGTCGCACGATTCCAAACTGCTTGGGCGGCCGAAAGGGTTTCGCGTTCCCATTCAGGATGTTCGCTTGAGTGCCGGTGCTGGTTTTCTGCTGGCGATGACTGAAGGAATCAGCCTGATGCCCGGACTACCGCGTCACCCTGCCGCCTGCTCGATCGACATCGCCGACGACGGCACTATCGTTGGTTTGAAGACGGAGTAGCCGAGGCAATCATGAGGCTGCGAAACCAGCCGTCGTGAATGGATCACTCACTGGAATGGCGGCAGGAGATTCAACGAGATTTTGAAACGAAGATAGTGCGAACTTGCGAACCGTCCAGTCTTGAATTCAGGCTCTTCGCGACTTGTCCCGGTTACGAGCACTTCGTCGTTGCCATGCGAATAAGGCAAGTGCGGCACAGGCCAGTCCAGTTCCCGGTTCGGGGACGGAAGCCAGTGCGAACGTGGCGGTGATCTGAAAGTCATCGACTGCGAGACCATCATCGAAACTTGTTGCGTCAAAATCTGACCAGCGGATCCAGAAAGTGTCTCCGACGGCGAGGTTGATTCCGGAGAGAACGGCCGAGAGATTCTGGCGATTCGCAGCGAGGTTTCCGTTGACAGATCCAGTAGTGGTGCTGCCGGTTCGCAGGAAATCCAGCGAATCAAAGTCGACCCATGTCCCCGTGGTCAGTGACGCTGCATTCCGGCTGTACTGAAAATCCAGGCGATCCGGACGATTTGCCGTCCCCACCCGCCATTGCTCACCAAAGTAACTGATTGCAAGATCTTGAATCATGGTCGTGCCGCCGTTTTCAAACGAGGCGCCGATGAGTGGTGCCAGAGTCCCCGAAAGCAGGCCCCCAAACGCGCGATCGGAATCGTTTGTGATCCCGAAACTGTAGGTGTTGCCTGTTGCTGATGTTCCCGAGCCGACACCGTACGTGGTATTGGCGGCCGAACCAACCTCGGCAAATTCCCACCCGGCTGGTAACGCTGACCCAGTTGTGCCTGTTCTGGCGAGGGCGTTGAAGTCCTGAAAATCGCCGGGAGTGGCGTTCGTGAGAATAATCCCGGCTATCGAATGATCGGGAACCACGGAAACAAGCAGAATCGTGGCGAGAAATGTCCTGAGCATGATGCGGTTTCCTTGGGTGTAGCTAGTGTCGATAGTTCATAGTACCAGTGTGTGGAAGTGATTTTCAACCCACAGTGCTTCAGGGGTTCAGTTTTTTCCGACTTTGCCGTCATTTAGAGAGAAAGAAAAAACCGCCAGCGTTATCCCACTGTTTGACATCCTGCAGTCCCTTCAACAACATATGCATGTCTGATGTTCTAAGGTCAATGATGTGCCTTGGACGTCGGCACCGTTCTGAGTCGTACGGCCCGTCAGATTCTCCGGCGTCGCCAGAAACTCAATCCCACGCCCTGAAGCAGTTCCGGGGAATCCGGGCTGGTTCGATCATCGACCCATCTGAATCGCAATCGCGACACCTTCATTCACGACGACATCCTTGCCCAACTCTTTTCCTCACGAACGCTCGCGCGCAAAGGTTCCTGTCATTGGAATCGTGGGCGGCGTTGGCGCTGGAAAGAGTTCTGTCGTGAAGGGCGTTCGCGGCCTGCGTTTGCAGATTGTTGATGCGGACCAGGCGGGACACCTGCAACTTCGAAAACCTGAGATCCGCGAGCAATTGCTGCGTGTCTTCGGTACAGGGATTGCTGCTCAGGATGGCGAAATCGATCGAAAACAGCTCGCGATGCTCGTGTTTGGTGAATCACCGCAGCACAATAAGCGTCGTGAGCAACTGAATCAGATTGTTCGGCCGGGAATCCGGGATGAGATTCGCCGGCAGATTTCGTCGGCTCCGCAGGATGTGGATGCCATCATTCTGGATGCTGCACTGCTGCTGGAAGCGGGCTGGGCGGCAGAATGCGATGCTCTCATCTTTATCGAGACGCCGCTGGAGGTTCGACGTCAACGAGTAGCCAGGGATCGAGGCTGGTCGGCGGAGGAACTGCAGAAGCGAGAGAGTTCGCAATGGAGCCTGGATCGAAAGAAGGCTGAGTGCCACTATCTGGTTGATAATTCGGGAACGCCCGATGACTCTGCCCGACAGATGGCTCAGCACCTTCACTCGATTCTGAAATTGCACGGTCGCAATTGAGTCAGTCCGGTCATCTGCTCTGGTCATTCTGCAGGATGGAACTGGTGCCTGCGGAGTCGATGCCTTTCTTTTTCACCAGTCACCTTCCTGGTTCAATCCTGTCTCTCCTGTCTTCGGAGGCCCGACGCGGCCATGTCCAGCAAAAGTACTCGCCCAGAAGATCAACGTCCCGGCCATCCTCGCCTTCTTCGTCGTTCTGAAGATCGTCAGGAGGCTCCGGAAGCCGACAAGCCCGTTTCCGAAACGTTTGCTCCGCCAGACGATTCCAACATCAACATTGCCGAACTTCAGCGCATGTCGATGAAGGAACTGCTTGCGATCGCGGAGCAGGATCAGCTGACCGAATATCATGGGCTGAAAAAACAGGATCTGATTTTTCGGATCCTGAAAGAACGTACCCGGATGAACGGGCTGATGTTCGGCGAAGGCACGCTGGAAATTTTGCCTGACGGTTTCGGCTTTCTTCGCAGCCCCGACTATCACTATCTGCCGTGCCCGGATGACATTTATGTCAGTCCAAGCCAGATTCGCCGTTTTGGTCTGAGGACCGGTGCGACCGTGGCAGGACAAATCCGTCCTCCCAAGGAAAATGAGCGCTACTTTGCGCTGCTGCGAGTCGAAGCGATCAATGCGCATGATCCGAATCTGCTGACGAACAAAGTCTTCTTTGATGATCTGACGCCGCTTCATCCTGAACGGCGTCTGCGTCTGGCTGACAATGCAGAATTCGTCAGTACTCGTATCGTCGACCTCATCGCGCCGATCGGGATGGGGCAGCGAGGTCTGATTGTGTCTCCGCCTCGAGCCGGCAAGACGATTCTGCTTCAGCAAATGGCCAAAGCCACATTGCAGAACCATCCCGATGCCTACGTCATCGTGTTGCTGATTGACGAGCGTCCGGAGGAAGTGACGGACATGGAACGGAAGCTGAAGGGACGCAACTGCGAAGTGGTCAGCAGCACCTTCGACGAGCCGCCATCACGTCACATTCAGGTTGCGGAGATGGTGATTGAGAAAGCAAAGCGGATGGTCGAATACGGCCATGACGTCATTATCTTTCTCGACAGCATTACTCGTCTGGCACGTGCATGGAACACAGAGATCCCTAACTCCGGAAAGACACTGTCCGGCGGCGTCGATGCCAATGCACTTCAGCATCCAAAGCGGTTCTTCGGAGCAGCACGATGTGTGGAAGAAGGCGGCAGCCTGACGATCATCGCCACCGCTTTGATCGATACAGGCAGCCGAATGGACGAAGTGATCTTTGAAGAATTCAAAGGGACGGGCAACACAGAACTTCATCTGGACCGCAGAATGGTAGAGCGTCGAATCTGGCCGGCGATCGACGTGAACCGTTCAGGTACTCGCCGTGAAGAACTGCTTCTCAATGAAGACGAACTCAAGCTGACATGGGTTCTTCGACGGGTGCTGAACGATATGAATCCTGTCGAAGCGATGGACTTGCTGGTGAACCGGCTCAAGCGTACGAAGTCGAATGAAGAATTCCTGTTGTCCATGAATCTTGGATAGAGTCACATCGATGCCTACCGAATTGTCTGCTCAACTTGTTGTCGGCGACGCCTCGTTTGCGATCGTGGTCTCCCGATTCAACGACCTGATTACTCGCCGACTGCTCGACGGCGCCATTGAAACCATTGTTCGACACGGCGGGGATGCATCAAAGATCACCGTGGCATGGGTACCGGGATCCTTTGAGATTCCGCTGGCGGCTTCACGGCTGGCCAGGTCAGGAAAATACTCCGCAGTCATCTGCCTTGGCGCGGTGATTCAGGGTTCCACTTCGCATCACGAATACATTAACAGTCAGGTTGCGGCCGGAATCATGTCGGCCATGCGAGAAAGCGGCATTCCGGTAACCTTTGGAGTGATCACCTGCGAATCCATGGATCAGGCTCTCGATCGTGCCGGTGGCAAGGTCGGAAACAAGGGGCACGAAGCGGCGCTCGCCGCAATTGAGATGGTGAATCTGCTGAAGCTCATCTGACCATCGCCTCAGGGAACGTCGCGTCAGATAACGTCACCTCCGTCAAATAAAAAATCCCGCCAGATCACTGGCGGGATTTTGCATTATCACGTTTCACCTTCGGAAGGCTATTTCTGGACAGGTGCTTCTGCTTCCTCAGTCACGGCCGCCGTTTCGGTTCGGCCTCGTGATTCTCCTGTCAGGAAGTTGTCGACTCGAGCCTGCTGCTGCAGCCGCTCGAATGTTTCGCCGACCATCTTTTGAACTTCACGCTCGGTGAGGTCGGCATGAAGCTGAGCTTCGACGTCGGCAAGGTTGTGGTCCACAGGTTCCGTGCGGCCTTCGAACTTCAGGATGGCAAACCGATTTGGTTCGACCTGAACGATTCCGGACAGCTCGCCTTCTTCCTTCAGAGCAAACGCGGCCTTTCGAAGATTCTCCGGAGCTCCGCTGTTCTTTCGGATTGGAGGAATGACGCCACCAAGTGCACGGCTGTTGGGTTCGATCGAGTAATCGCGAGCCAGTGCTTCGAATTCTTCCGGATTCGCCTTGGCCTTTTCCCAGATCTCAGTCGCACGACGAATGTTGTCGATGACAATCATTCGACCCTTCACTCGAGGACCGTAGTTGTCTTCGTAGGCTGCTGCCATCATTTCCCGAGTAATCTTCACTTCCTTGCCAGCCAGCTTCTTCAGTGCCAGCATCGGCCAGATCACGTCGCGACGATACTGAGCCGGAGTCAGGTTTCGCTCAGCCTCAAGCATCTTGTACCACTGGTCGACGGCCAGACCGAATTTTTTGGAGATTTCGACAATCTCCTGGTCGACTTCTGCCTCAGACACGGTGAGCCCCCGATTGGCACATTCCTGCTGAATGATCATTCGATTGATCATGCTGTCAAGAACTTCCTTGCCATGGCGTTCAACGCATTCTTTAGCCAGGGCTTCGTAGGTAATGGATTCACCGTTGACGCGAGCGAACGCGGTTTTCAGTGCTTCGGTCGCGGACGGAATCTGCTGCGAGGTGGCTTTCTGTTCGGCAGCAATACCGTCGCGTGCACGCCAGACCTGCATCGTGATTCCGCCGGCGAGCAGAATGATGAGAGTACCGCCAATCAGAATGCCTCCACGGCCGGATTTGGCACCAGCCGTCTTTGCCGAGGCTGCGGGGGTTTTGTCTTCCATGATTTGAGGCTCCAGAGGGGCGAGAGAGGAGGGAGAGCACTTGTGAGAGATTGGAGCAGCAACACTTGAGAAGGGAACGGCAGAGGCTGCCGCAAGTGAACGTGTTTCTGCATGATTGGAGCCGCGTTATACGACGTTTTTCGAAATAGGGTCAAGTTCGGTTTTTGACCAATTGGAGGGCTCCGCGGCGTTTGAGAAACCGGCAATTTTTGCTACAATACGCGGCGTGCGGAATCTTGTCGCAAACCATTTCTGTTTAAGGGTTTACGACGGAAGAAATTCGCCGCCAATGGCCCACTGTTGCTCTGAGTTACGCAGCAATAGAAATGGCCACTGGATCTTTAGTGAGGCCACGGGGTATTTCGCCCGTTCAAGGAGTAAACCGGTTTGTCCACCGACAACGTTCAGGATGATTCATCAGCCAATCAGGATCCTCGTGTCTTCAGAACCGACATTCAGGCGGAGATGAGGACCAGTTATCTGACGTACGCGATGAGCGTGATCATCAGCCGCGCTTTGCCGGACGTGCGCGACGGTCTGAAGCCATCACAGCGTCGAATTCTGGTCGCGATGAACGACCTGAATCTCGGCCCGACCGGCGGTCGAAAGAAATGTGCGAAGATCGCTGGCGACACCAGCGGTAACTATCACCCTCACGGCGAAGGTGCGATCTATCCAACGCTTGTTCGTATGGCCCAGGACTGGGTGATGCGAGAAGTGTTGATCGACAAGCAGGGCAACTTCGGTTCGCTGGCCGGTCTGCCTCCCGCGGCGATGCGATACACCGAAGCGCGCTTGTCCGGTGCTGCAGCCGAAATGATGCGCGATATCGATCGCGAAACGGTCGACTTCGCACCAACCTATGACAATGATCGTCTTGAACCTGTCGTTCTGCCCGCACGATTCCCCAATCTTCTGGTCAACGGATCAAACGGTATTGCCGTCGGTATGGCGACCAGCATTCCGCCTCACAATATGGCGGAAGTCTGTGAATCGGTGATCCGACTGATTGATAACCCCGGTGTGACTCTGGATGAGCTGCTCGATGTGATGCCGGGCCCGGATTTCCCGACCGGTGGCATCATCTGTGGAACGATGGGCATTCGCCAGGCGTACATGACTGGACGCTCAACGTTGACGCTCCGGTCTCGCACGCACTTCGAAACGGAGAAGAACTCCGACGTGATCGTCGTTACCGAGATTCCGTACATGGAAACTCGTGACCGCATCCGCGAAAAGCTGGAAGTGCTTGTTGCGGAAGAACGCATCAAAGGGATTTCTCGTATCGTCGACCTGACGGACCGCAATGTTCCGCCATGGCAGGTTCGGCTTCACATCGTGCTCAAACGCGATGCTGACAAGGAAGTCGTGCTGAACCAGCTGTTTGAATATTCTCCGCTGCAGACCACGGTCAGCGTGATCCTGCTGGCGCTTGAGGGCAATCGTCCGCAGCTGATGACCGTACGAATGCTGCTGGATGCCTTTATCCGGCATCGTGTCGATGTGATCCGCCGGCGTACAGAATTCCTTCTCCGCGAAGCTCGCAAACGCAAGCATACTGTGGAAGGTCTGCTGCTGGCACAAACGGATATTGATCGGATCATCAAGACGATTCGCGAATCGTCCAGTCGAGCGGCCGCGAAGGAAGCTCTGCAGAAAATTCCAATCCCTGCTCCGCTCGTCTCGCGTGCTCTGGGTGAAAGTGGATTCCGCGCGTTCGTGGGCGAAAACGGGGATGCGGCGGAGTACTTCCTGTCGGCGAATCAGTCGGAAGCCATCGTTTCGATGCAGCTCGGTTCACTCGCGAATCTTGAACGCGAAAAGTTGGTCGCAGAACACCAGAGCCTGCTCGACAGCATCGCGGAATACCTGCGACTGTTGTCGGACGAAGCCAATCTGCGTGCGGTTGTTCGCAACGATATGGAAGAGCTGCGAGCCAAGTTCCCGGACAAGCGTCGCACGACGATTTCCGAAGAAGAGCTGGGCGACTACGACAAGGAAGCTCTGATTGCCGAACAGCCGATGGTGGTCACACTGTCGCAGCGAGG
Source organism: uncultured Chitinophaga sp. (assembly GCA_964538835.1). Lineage (GTDB taxonomy): Bacteria > Planctomycetota > Planctomycetia > Planctomycetales > Planctomycetaceae > SXXK01. The sequence continues at coordinate 49,765 of CAZIGZ010000007.1, forward strand.
ATACATCAAGCGAACTCCACTGGATGTGTACGAAGCTCAAAATCGAGGCGGCAAGGGGATCAAGGGAGCAACGACGGACGAAGAAGATCCGATCGCGCATTTGTTTGTTTCCAGCACGCACGACTTCCTCTTGTTCTTCACCGATCGAGGCAAAGTGCACTGGATCAAAGTGTATGACCTTCCGCTGCAGCCACGAACGGGCAAAGGTCGTGCTCTTGCAAATCTGATGACAATGGAAGAAGGCGAAGGGATTGCGAACTGCTTCAACGTTCGTCACTTCCCGGATGATAAGTACCTCGTCATTGCGACTCGTCAGGGTATTATCAAGAAGACCGCCCTGTCGGCCTACGGTCGTCCGATGAAGGGCGGCATCATCGCGATTCGTCTGGACGACGGCGATGCACTTGTCGATGTGCGCATTGTCGAAGGTGATGACGATCTGATTCTCTCAACCTCAGGCGGCATGGCGATTCGCTTCAACCACGAAGATGCTCGCCCGATGGGCCGAGCCACTCGCGGTGTGAAGGGGATTACTCTGACCAAGGGCGAAATCGTCGTCGGCATGGTGGTCGCCGATCCGGAAAAGACACTGCTCAGCATCTGCGAGTTCGGCTACGGCAAGCGAACTCCATTCGGCTTTGTCGATGCCGCCGATGAAGCTGTGGCTGCACCGGCCGCTGAAGGCACAGACGAAGCAGTCGTCGAAGAAGCACCGGAAGCGGAGGCAGAAGGTGAAGGCGATGCAGAATCTTCCGCCGGCAGCAACATGCGTTATCGACGACAGCGTAGAGGCGGTAAGGGTCTGCGAGACATCAAGACGTCGGCTCGAAACGGCCGCGTGGTTGACGTCCTGGCAGTCTCCGATTCTGACGAAGTATTGATGGTGACAAGTCGCGGCAAGATTCAGCGAATTCGCGCTTCAGACATCAACACCATCGGCCGCAATACTCAGGGCGTTCGCATCATCCGTTTGGACGACGGCGATACTCTGGTGTCCTGTGCCGTGATTCCTGGTGACGTGATTGATGAGGAAGCCGCCAAGGCCGCAGCGGCCGCAGCCGCTCTGGCAGAAGCAACTCCTGCACTGCCGCCAGTTGCAGAAGCTGCCGACGAAGCAGCCGACGCCGGGGAGTGATGAATCGCGGGGGTTTTCGGTTTTCAGTTTTCGGTTTTCGGCAACGCAGGCGCTGGAAGCCGAGGCGTACATGCCGACTCTTTTGACCGCCACCGAGTTCACCTCGGTGGGACCCGGTTTTTGTACTACCACGCCCGGCGCGAAGCACCACGGTGGAACATGGAGCGAACGCGGCTCATTACCTGTTCGTTCCTGCACAGCCTGTGGTTCACGCTGTTGATAAACGACTGCGGACAGTCGTTCTACAATTTCTGCTTGTTGATCAGTTGCGGTGTTGCCAAACTATGTTGTCGGCACGACGTCTGGTTTCGGTCGACAACCCTCCGGTATTCTTCCCGCCTCAACGCCTTCCTTCCATGAGCCTCCCATGATCCAGTCCTGCGCGCGGTTTGTTTGTCGTCACCAGCACAGTGATGGTCAACGTGTGCTGTTGAAGGTGTTTGCCTTTATCAGTTTTGCGCTGGCGACC
>CAZIGZ010000007.1:51378-88345 GCA_964538835.1 uncultured Chitinophaga sp.
CAGTCGATCGCTCAGCCCACCGTCGATGAGCACATTGCTCCGGATGCGGAGATTTCGTTCGAACGCCAGGCGAGGCCCATTCTGAAGGCCTACTGTCTCGACTGCCACGGCGGCGAACACACCAACGGCGGGCTCGACCTGCGCCTCAGACGCTTCGCACTGAAGGGGGGAGAATCAGGCCCATCTCTGGTGCCTGGTGATCCTGAAGCCAGCCTTCTGATACAGAAGATTCGGTCGGGTGAAATGCCGCCGGGTGAAAAGAAGGTGCCGGCAGCTGATGTCGCGATCCTTGAACGCTGGATCAAATCCGGAGCATCAACGCTCAGATCGGAACCAACCGAACTTCCTCCCGGCATCGGCATCACGGAAGAGGAGCGATCGTATTGGTTCTTTCAACCTATCAAGTCGCCCGAGGTTCCAAAGTTCGACGGGGAATCGGCACGCAACGTTCGTACCCCGATTGATGCCATCCTGCTGACAGGGCTTCAAGAAAAAGGGCTGACGTTTTCCCCCGAGGCGGATCGTCGCACGCTGATTCGACGAGCCATGCTGGATCTGCACGGTGTCGTTCCGACGCCAGAGGAGATTCAGGCCTTTGAACGCGATGCCTCCCCGGACGCGTGGGAGAAACTGGTTGACCGACTGCTGGAATCTCCTCGGTATGGCGAACGCTGGGGACGGCACTGGCTGGATGTCGCAGGTTATGCGGACTCCGAAGGTGCAACGAACGCGGATGCCGAACGTCCGAATGCCTGGCGATATCGGGACTATGTCGTCAGATCCTTCAACAATGACAAACCGGCGAGCCTCTTCATTCAGGAGCAGCTTGCAGGCGATGAAATGGCGGGGCCTCGAGGTTCAGAGCTGACGCCCGAACAGATTGAGCTGCTCACCGCGACCGGGTTCCTCACTATGGCCGCCAATGGCACTGGCAGCGGCGACGATTCGCCGCTCGCTCGAAACCAGTGCATTGCGGATACGATCAAGATTGTCAGCACCTCGCTGATGGGACTCTCCGTCGGATGTGCTCAATGTCACGACCATCGCTACGACCCGATCTCGCACTCTGACTATTATCGCCTGCGAGCCATCTTCGATCCTGCGATGGACTGGCAGAACTGGCGAACGCCGGCTTCATGGCAGATCTCGCTGTATACGGATGCAGATCGAGCCAAAGCGGCGGAAGTTGAACAGCGAGCGGTGGAGCTTTCGAACGAGCGGAATGCAAAGCAGGCGGAGTTCATGGCGGCGGCTCTGGAAACCGAGCTGAAGAAATATGAACAACCGCTGCGTGACCAGCTTAAGGTGGCGTACGAGACTGAGGCTTCGAAGCGGACAGCGGAACAACAGGAACTGCTGAAGAAGTATCCGGCCGTCAACATTTCGCCCGGCGTCCTGTACCAGTACAACCAGGCTGCGGCAGACGAACTCAAGAAGTATGACGAACGGATCGCTGCCATCCGCGCGGAGAAGCCGGTTGAGAATTTCCTGAGGGCTATCACGGAGCCGGATGGTCATCTTCCCAAATCGTATCGCTTTCATCGCGGGGAGTTTGCTCAGCCCAAAGAAGAGGTGACACCGGGAGATCTGCAGCTGGCGTCCCTGTTCACGGATGCTCCGTCGATCCCGGTTGATGATCCTGCTCTGCCAACCACAGGCCGTCGTCTTGCGTTTGCAAGGTGGCTGACATCAGGGAAAAATCCGCTTGTGGCCAGAGTTCTGATGAATCGTCTGTGGCTCCATCATTTTGGAAAGACGTTTGTGGGAACCGCCGGTGAATTCGGAAAGCTCGGGGAACAGCCAGCTCATCCGCAACTGCTGGACTGGCTTGCGGCGGACTTTATGAACGGCGGCTGGACATGGAAGCGAATGCACCGTCAGATCATGCTGTCACAGGTGTATCGGCAAAGCTCTGCTCCCGATCCTGCCAAAGAAGCCATCGATCCCATCAACCAGTTGTATTGGCGAAAGCCGATCATGCGATTGGATGCCGAGTCCATTCGGGATTCCATGCTTCTGCTCAGTGGCCAGTACCAGGAACAGCTGGGAGGCGCGCCGGTGCCGATGAAGGCTGACGATACAGGCCAGTTTGTGGAAGCGGAAAGCAACGGCCGACGAAGTCTCTACCTTCAGGTTCGCCGAAGTCAGCCCAACGGCATGCTGTCCGCTTTCGATGCTCCGGTGATGGAAACCAATTGCCCGGCTCGCAGCGTTTCCAATTCCGCCCCACAATCATTGATGATGATGAACAGCCAGTTCGCGCTGACGGCCGCAGAGCGCATGGCCGATCGATGTCTTGCCGGTCCGATACCGCAGGCCGCCGTCATTCCAGGGCTCGAGTCACTGACTCTGCCTCGTATGAGCGTCTGGGAATTCGGATACGGCGCGGTTGCCGACAACAAAGTCGACTTTCATCCTCTGTCGTTTTGGGACGGTTCACGATATCTGGCCGGCCCTCAACTTCCCGATGCAACGCATGGCTGGGTCATGGTGAATGCTCAGGGTGGCCATCCCGGAGATGCGACTCACGCTGCAATCCGGCGACTCACAGTTCCTGCTGAAGGAACGATGAAAGTCACCGGAGCCATCAGCCGACCGGCCGCCAATGGCGATGGAGTGCGGGCCCGTATCGTCTCAAGCAGAAGAGGACTGATTGGCGAATGGAAAGCGCTCGGCGGCAGCGCGGAGACACCTGCAGAGATTCAGGACGTGGTTCCAGGGGAGACTCTGGATTTCGTCGTCGACTGCGTGGAAACCGTCGAATCAGACTCGTTCGCATGGACCGTCGTCGTCAGCCTTCAGGGCCCGGATGGAAAGAGCCTTGGTTCGTGGAACAGCGAACAGTCCCTGTATCCGCCGGCAACAAGTCCCGATCGACTCTCCGGTGCCATCGAAAATGCCTGGCGGTTGGGTTACGGCCGAACACTTCAGGAAGCAGAACGGCAGGCAGTCAGCGAGTTCATTCGCAACCAGTTTGAGTACCTGACGACGACTGGCAAAGGCCGTGCTCCGGACGTCGTGCGACAGATTGTGGTTAACGTCTGCCAGTCGCTGCTGAGCTCCAATGAGTTCCTGTACGTCGAGTAATCCCACAAACAATCGCCACGGGGATTTACGAGTAGGATGGACGCCCTCGTCCGTCTGGGACTTATGTCTGGCTACTCTCAGACTTCGCCAAGGTCTGGCCAACCGCTTTCAGGCAATTGATCACTTCGAAAAACAACCACGATGGAACGAAGACGGCCGAGGGCGGCCATCCTACGGCTTGATGTTCTTCGGCTACGTTTAGTGCCGTGTCACGGCGCCGATGTCTTCGAAGTGGTTGCGGATGTCGCGGAGGGTGGCGGGCTGGTACATGGTTGTTCCAAACCGAGTCGACACGACCTTCTTCTTGACGGCTTCCGCATCTTCGGCGGCAAAGACGGCAAGACATGGGACCTTTTGGGATCGACCGTACGCCTGGACCTGAGGAAACACGGTCAGTACTTCATCACGGATAGAATCCGCGAGGAACAGAATTCCGTCCGGCGGCTTGGACTTCAGCTTGTCCAGAGCCATCTCCGGCGAAGCAATGAAGCTGACTTCAAAGCCGTGCTTTTCGAAATACTCTTTCAGAACCGAGCAGCGCTTCTTCTGAGTGTCCACGACCAGAAGACGAAAATCAGGCTTGACCTGAATGGTCAGCGGCTGCTGAGTCGTTGGCGGATCAACGTGTTCGCCAAGCGATGTCAGGACGGACCGAAGGTCTTTGACCGCGTCACTGGCCGTCTGATATCGGTCTGACGGACTGACAGACATCATGCGTCGCACAACGGGAAGAATCTGTGGCGGCAGATCAGGCTTCAGTGATTCCAGCGGTCGTGAATTGGTGTAGCGACTCAGAAGAAGTCGTTCTTCACGATCGCGAGTTCTCTGCCAGGGACCTTCGCCACTGAGCAGCTCATAGTAGATCGCACCGGCGAAGAAGATGTCGCTGCGGGGATCGTTGCGAGGAGCATTCGTGCCTCGTTCCAGCGACGCGTATTCCAGGGCCCGCTGAACTTCGTCACTGGTTCCTGACTGGCTTGGTGATTCCGCACCGGCGAGCCCAAAGTCCACGAGCTTTGCCACACCACTGCTGCTCATCAGGACGTTCGTCAGCTTCAGGTCGCGATGAGTCGCACCGAGCGTCAATGCGTATTCGAGCCCCTGACAGATATGCAGCATGCAGCGTGTCGCTTCCACGGGATTCAGCATCTTGCGAATCTTCAGGAAGTCACGCAGGTTTCCGCCTTCCACGAACTCCATCGTGAAATAGTGGAATCGTCCTTCGCTGCCGATGTCCAGAATCGGCACGATATTCGGATGACGAAACTTCTGACAGATGCGAGCTTCACGCTGAAAGCTGGCAACCGTCTTTGGATCGTCGGCCCAGCGTTCACGAAGCAGCTTCAAGGCCACCATCTGACCGTCATCGACCGTGACCGCACGAAAGACTCGCGCGAAACTTCCGGACGCATTCCGGTACAGCAGCTTATAGCGTCCAAGAACCAGACCCTCGGTTTCACCCTTCAGGATGCGGCCGGTTTGCAAAGGAGTCAGCAGCTGGCGACGTTCCAGGAGTTGCAGGATTCCGGACACATCGGAAATCCCGCCCATCTCAGGTTCAACCCTGGCCCATTCCACGGCGGAAAGCAGCCGCGAGGTCAGCAGGAAGGACTTCAGTCCGTCTTTTGACTTGATCGGCGGCATGGACCGTTGACTAGCTGGCTGAGGGTTGATGAATCTTGCGTCTGCAGCTGTTGCAGATTGAAACATGACAAAGTCCTGAGAAGCGAATGAACCGCAACCTTGCTCGTGTTCACACTCGTGGTGTGTCCCAAAGCAAACCGAGTTCCAATTTCCCAGGACAAGTTTGGTGTCGGGATCAGGGCCTTTTTGATCTCCCCCAGATTCCCTGATCGGGCAGAGTCTAACGCGTCACGAGCCGGTCGCAACCGGTGTTCACCATCAGAAGTGAGACGATTTCAACTCCATTCCTTCCGACGCCCTACGAAACGCAGAGAAGGACTGGAAGAACGTGGACATCCGTTGCCATGCGCCGAAATAGCGGAAGGGCGCGAGCCCTCCGGTTACTCCAACATCCGGCAGCACCTGTTGCACCGGCTCGGCAGGAGCATTGCCCACCCTGCACTGACTGGGGCTCTTTTCAAAAGCCTGTTACGCCGGTTCGTCGCGTCCCGGGCGTTTCAGCGAATGAGGCTCCACGATGGCCCCATACATTTCCGGTCGACGGTCGGCCATACGGTCGATCAGATGCTTCCCGGGGACTCGAACAATCCGCTTGGTCCGTGCCAGCGCCGGATCAATATCCGCTCGCAGGACACCCGCGGTCGCATCATCCAGAGACGTCATTGTCGCGCCGGTCGGATTGCAGATACGGCTCTTCCCGATGAACGAAAAGCCATTCTCTGTGCCGACTCGGTTCACGGCGGCGAAGTAGATCCCGTTCTCCATGGCTCTGGAATTGATCGAGTATTCGGCCATGTACGCCCCGCCCGGTGGCCAGTTGGTTGGCAGAGCGATCAGGTCAGCTCCTCGAATCGCCAGGACTCGCGCGGCTTCGGGAAAACCCCCGTCGTAGCAGATCAGCATACCAATCCTGACCCCGCCGGCGGTGAACACTTCAAACGGCCGGTCACCGGGAGTTGTGAATCGATCGACGCCCAGATACGGAAGATGAACCTTGCGATAACTGCCAATCAAACCGTCCGGCCCGATCAGCACCGCCGCATTAAAGAGGTCCTTTCCGGACAGCTCCAGCATTCCTAAAATCACGAACGTGTTGAGTTCCCTGCACAAGCGAGCAACTCGATCGGTGCTCGGCCCCGGAATGCTCTCGCCGAACGCTTTTGCTTCTTCCAGGGAATCGAAGCAGTATCCGGTGGAATAGCACTCAGGAAAGATCGTGAGTTCGGTGCCCTGTCGCACTTCGTCCCGGACTGTGGCTTCCAGCTTTGCGAGGTTCGCACTGATGTCTTTGAAGACGACGTCCGTTTGTATTCCGGCAATACGCATAGTGAGTTCTCTTAGATGCTGTCCTTCCAGTGAGGAATCAGGCAGCAGGGTTTCGACAGATCTGCGATCGGCAGTTTTCGCCGATTCAAAAACAGGGGTCAGGCAGCACAATGAAAAGCTGTAACGATCAAATCAATTCTCCCAAGTTTACCGCCTTTGCAGGACGATAGTAGCAAAGAAGAACCGGCAGCGCCGACACCAGGCATGGATTGTCCAGACGACGCGATGCTGGAACAGACACAGTTGAATGAAGGTAAAACCCGTGAACAAACTTTCCTCACGCTCCGGAATCATGTTGTCGCTCGCGGCTCTTGTCTGCTGCAGTGCGCTCACGGGCTGTCAAACCACCATCGGTGGCCAGACTCTCCCATCGCCTGATTATCTGACCGACGACGTTCAGTACTTCCCAGCCGGGCCAGAATTCAAGCTGCACAATCAGGTCGAAGCGGCCAAGAAGCAGGCTGCGGAAAAGAAGAAAGTTCAGCAGGGCTTCTGATCTGTCGGCAGGAGAATTCCTGCACAGATTCAGAATCTGCATTTTCAAAATACAGACGAGCGACACGTTCTTTCGAACGGGCCGCTCGTTTTCTCATTTCCCGTTGGTTGCCACGTCAGGCTGACCCGGGACTCCGTGCACCATGCTGAACGCCGTCATTACACCTTGTCAGCCTTCGGCACGACGTACGGTTCACGATACTCGCGAGTGAGCATCGCATTTGCTTCGGCGTTATTCGTGATCACCTCGCGCTCCGGATCGAATTCCAGAACGGCTCCAAGGGACATGAACTCCTTGTCCGTTTCAACTCCGTTCTTCTGCAGATGTTTCACGGTTCGCTGCAGTGTCGCTTCGTTATCATCCAGAGTCTTGAAGGACTTCAGAGCACCGGAAATGTCTGACACCGAGAGACGGTTCTTTTCTGCGACGTAGTAGGAGATGTTGCCGAGGTGGCTGATGGCGGCTGACAGATGTCCTTCGCGAACATCCGCGTTCAGGTCTTCCACTTTGCGAGACTGACACGCGGAGATGAAGTTCTGGAAGTGTTCGCCACCGCCCTTGAATTCCTTCACCAGTTTCTTGTCCTTGTCATAGACAAAGCAGTGGCTGTAGGAATCCTGAACGACGTAGCCTTCGGTCCCGTAGAACACGACACCGACTTTGTTGCCGGATGTGCTCTGGAACAGAACGTTTAGTTCTTCGTCGTCGCTGTCATCAACCGATAGCCCGCGAGTTTCGAAGACGATGCACTTTTCACCATAATCGTACAGCGAGATCTCCGTGTTGCCTGTATCACCGGCATCGACGTAGGCCGGATCCTTGCGTTCCGCCTGATACCCAAGGCGTCCGCCGTAGCACAGAATGCGGCTTGGGTGAGTATCAATGCCCAGGCCCCAGCGAGCGATGTCGGTCTGATGTGGCCCCTGGTTGCCGAGGTCGCCGTTTCCATAATGACGCTGCCAGTGCCAGTCATAGTGGAAGTTGGGCCGAGTCAGCTGCGGACTTGTGAGTGATGCTGGTCCGCTCCACAGATCAAAGTTCACAGTCGCCGGGATCTTGTAGTCTCCCAGAGCCCCGATGCTCTTGCGTCGCTTGTAGCAGAGACCTCGAGCGAATTTCACTTCGCCGATTCCACCGGAACGCATAAACGCCACGGCATCAATGATGGCCTTGCTGGAGCGGCACTGAGTTCCGACCTGACACATACGGCCATATTTGCGAGCCGTCGCAATCAGCGATGTGCCTTCATGAACGTTGTGGCACACCGGCTTTTCGACATACGCATCTTTCCCGGCCTGCATCGCCCAGATCCCCGTCAATGCGTGCCAGTGATTTGGCGTCGCCGTGCTGACGAGATCAATTGCTGGATCTTCGAACGCCTTTCGCATGTCGGTCACAGGGGTCGGACGCTTGCCCTGCTTCTTTTCAATGTCATCGCAGCGACGGTTCGCAACCGCTTCATCGACGTCCACGATGACACGAATTTCCGTGCGGTCGTCTTTCAGAAACTCGCTGATGTGTTCGCCGCCGCGGCCGTTCACACCCACAATGGCGACACCCAGTTTGTCATTCGGCGACATGCCGGCTCGACCAATGGCCGGAGCCGCAATGGCCAGAGATGCGGCACCAGCGCTGGTTGCGAGGAAGCCGCGACGCTGCAATTTTCGCATGGAAAGTTCTCCTGAGATTTCTGTCTGAAGGCGGGAATTTTGAAGGAGGGAGGTCGGAGGTTGCTGCTTTGAAAGAGGGTACCGGCCGGTTTACACCAGCCGCTCGCCTGTGCAGTAAGTCACGAGCCGAACGGTCGCCAGTGATCGCATGGGACTCAATTTTGGTCGTTCCTGCAAGTCTCAGGACCAGTCGTCCGCTTTGTAGATTCGCTGAGCAGCCGCCCAGTCGCCTTCCTTCGGCGTGCACTCCAGGCCCACATAGCCCGTGTACTTGAGCGCTTTGATCTCCTGGAAGACTCGCGTGTAGTTCAATTCTCCAGTGCCAGGTTCATGACGACCGGGGTTGTCTGCCAGCTGCAGGTAGCCGATGTAATCCCAGCCTTCCCGCATTCGCATGCAAAGGTCACCGTCCACGATCTGCATGTGATACAGGTCCCAGTTGATCTTCACGGACTGCGAGCCAACCGCTTTGCAGATGGCAATCGCATCATCGCCGCCGTAAAGACAATGATTGGGATGGTTGCGAGGATTCATGGGCTCAATGATGATCGTCTTCTTTCGCTTCTCGCAGATCGGTGCGGCTCGCTTGAGTCCTCGAATGGCCGCAGCATGCATGTCGGCCTTGCTGACTCCGGCAATGTCATCACCGATCACAACGGTGAACAGCGAACAGTCGAGCTGGTCGGCGATGTCGCAGCTTTCTTCAATCTTACGAACGAAGTCGTCGTGATTCGACGTCGGGTTGTTCAGGATTTTTCCGAATGGCCACGCCGTGAACTGGGACACAGCGACGTTCTTTTCCTTCAGCAGTTTCGCCGCCGCCGGAATGTCCTTGTTTTCGTATGGCCAGAATTCAATCGCGGGATAGCCGTACCTGGCTGCCAGTTCGATCTTCTCCATGAAGGACTTGCCGCCGTACCACATTTCCACATTAACGGCGAACCGCGTGTTCTTTGTGGCACCAGGCTTTTCGACATCCGTCGGTTGAACCACCAGCGCGGCCTGTGTTGAGCCCATCATTGCTCCGGCGGCTGCCAGACTTCCCGCGATTGCCGCTCGTCGTGAAAATCCCTGCCCGTGGTTCATCGTTCGACCTTTCGTCACCGCGGCGAGTTGCCTGGTTGTGGAGCCCGCAGATCAGCTGACGATCACAGAATCACACGTTGTCATTCTGTCCGTCATGCGGGCGAGGGCACTCGCAAATCTCATCGGTGAGCGTATCCGGCGGTACCTCATGCGTCAAACTGCCACGTGTCGTATGCGTCCTTCGGAATGACAAAAAACTGCACACGGTCGGCCGGATTCAGAAGACAGGGATTCTCCCGAGAAGGATCAAACAACCTCACCGGCGTGCGTCCAATCAGATTCCAGCCGCCAGGGGACATCTGAGGATAAATGCCGGTCTGATTTCCGCCGATGGCCACGGATCCCGCCGGGACCTGCAGTCGCGGAGTTGCTCGTCGCGGCAGCGCCATGCTTGCGGGAAGGCCAGCGAGGTACGGAAAGCCTGGAGCAAACCCGATCATCCGAACCTGAAAGATCAGGCTGATGAATTGTTCAATGCACTCACTTTCTGAAAGTCCCGTACGTTCCATCAACAGCGGCATGTCCGGAGCAAACTCAGTGGCGAAACAAACCGGGATTCGCACGCATCGGCCTGCGACACTGAGATCATTCGACGAGGCAGTCCGGAGGAGGCTCTCAATACGCTGAAGCTGCTCATTCCAGTTGACGAGTCCATCGTCGAAGATCACCGTCAACGCGGCGAATCCCGGAACAAGTTGTCCCGGCAGAAATCCGGCAGCGTTCAGGGCCGCGAGAGCACGGCGGATCTCGTCAAAGACCAGTTCATCCGACAGCCCCGGCCAAACGATCCGAACGGCCGAGTCACCAAGGATGCTCAGTGATGGCGCCATGGCATTCACTGCTTCGAAGCTGGTTCGGTCGGCGCGGAGGGTTCAACCGGTGCTGATGTGTCTGGCTCGGCTTTCGATTCCTCAGCGGCGTTTTGAGCAGTCGCCGATGCCGGCTGAGAGATTTTGCCCGTCAGATCGAAACAAGCGGCTTCTGACGCATTGCGCACAAGCAGTCGTCCCTGATTCACGACCGGAACATTCCACGTTCGATCATTGAGTGCAGCGAACCGAGTCACTTCTTTGAACTTGTCCGGGATCGCATCCACGACAGCGACGTAACCGTCTTCGGCCTGCACGATCAGTTTGCCAGACCAGAGCAGAACATGTCCAAAGCCGTAACGCCCGCCCTTCCACTTTCGTTTGCCATCTCGAAGGTCAATGCAGCTGAGAATGCCATCGTCGATGCCATACAAATAGTCGCCCAGTCGCACGGCTTCATTGAACTTCAGCTTCATCGATTTCGCAGGAGCCCAGACTTCAGCGGGTCGACCGTCAGCGACAGATCCCGGATTCAGCATCACGCAGCCAGCGTTGTATCCGCTGCTGATGAAGAGGGAATCATTGAATCGAATCGGCTGAGCCACGTTGATCTTGTACTGATTTGTCCATGGATATTCCCACAGCCGCTTGCCGGTTTCCGGTTCCAGCGCGAGCAGGCCTTCACCATGGAAGATCAGCAGATGTCGAACTCCCTGAAACTCCTCGATGCGAGGAGCCGTGTAACTGGCCGTGTGACTTTCTGTTGCCCAAAGAATGTCGCCTGTGTTCCTGTCATAGGCGATCACAGCCTTGCCGTTGTTTCCTCCGGCATCGACGAACAGGCGATCGCCGTCGATCAGCGGAGTCCCGCTCATGCCCCATTCAATCATCTGAGCACCGGCATCGTCGAGAATATTGCGCTGCCAGATCACGGTTCCATCCGACGGCTTCAGTGCGGTCAGGATTCCGGTGGCCCCCAGAGCGTAAATGGCCGCTGGAGTCACAACAGGCGTTGCTCGAGGGCCGACGGCTCCCTGAGCACTTTCGTACCGAGCATTGTCTTCACGCCGCCAGACTTCCTCGCCAGTCTCCACGAGATAGCACACGGTGCATTCGAGTTCGCCTCGCTGTTCCTGCGTGAAGATCAGCGGGCCGGCTCCGGAAAAGGAAGACCATGCATCGCCAACCGGATGCCGCCACAATTCTCGCGGCGGATTGGCCTTCCAGTCGAACGACACGAGTGGCTCGGAGATGACTCGATTGCGGCCCGGCCCACAATAGTCCGGCCAGTCAGCAGCGGTGATCTCCAGTGGTTCTGTGATCTCCACTTTCGGCTTTGGTGTTCCTTTCTGCTGAGCCAGCCACTCCTGTGCTTTCTGGCGAGCCGACGGCGGATCCCATCGAAACTCCACGTGAGGCCGCATGTCGCCTTCGAACCAGACGTTTCGAACGCACGCTGCAAACGCAGCCAGTGACGCGAGACTCAGCAGCCAAACCAGGAACCGAGTTCGCAGTTTCACACCGGATAACAAAAGCCACCAGAGACTCATGACCAAAACGGAAACACCGATGCTCATGAACGTGGTGATCATCCGGTCTGTCGCATTCTCCGCAAAGCGATTGGCGACAACGGTTCCTCCCACGCACAGCACGAGCAGGCTCAGTCCCGTTTTCCATCGCAGAGTATTCGCACTCTTCACAGGTGAAGCAGACGACGTTGGCGTATTCATCGACAAAAAGACTCCGGAGACGAGACAAGCCCGGGATATGGCCATGGTGCCCGTGCGGATCTTACTCGCCGAGTGGAAATCACTCCATGGCAGCTGCATCACGGCGCGACTTCTCCCCACCGGGTTGACCCCGGTGTTTCACGGCTTTTGCACTGCTGGAGCGGTGTCTGCAATCGCGACGATGTAGCGCAGAGACCGATTTCCAGCGGGGTCAACCCGGTGGGGGTGTTTGCGAGGGCGCTAGTTCCTGGTCAGGAATTCATCAAGATTCATCGCGGCATTTGCGACGACGATCCAGGCTGCGAACTCTTCCTGTGTCATTGACTCCGGCTTGCTTGCTCGGGTCGATTCCACAAGCTTCTCAGCCTGCGCTGGCTGAGTCTTCATGTACTGGAGAACGTCGTTGTACAAGGCAACGAGTGGTCGGGCTTCCGTATTCTTCACTGGCCGAACAAGGACCGTCTGCATGGCGAAGACAGTGCGATCTTCAGCGGTGCCTGAGTGGGTGCCGACCTTTGATGCCAGTGCCGCCGCGGCTTCCAGAAAGACGGGATCATTCAGCGTCACAAGTGCCTGGAGCGGTGTGTTCGTTCGAATGCGGCGAATCTGACACACTTCTCCACTTCCGCCGTCGAACGTGATCATAGATGGATACGGCGTGGTCCGCTTGAGATACGTGTAGAGTCCTCGTCGGTAACGATCTTCGCCTTCGGCATTCACCCACTTCAGTCCGTTATACGTCGAACGCCAGAGACCATCGGGCTGAGGAGGCATGACGGGCGGGCCACCCTTTTTCAATGACAACAACCCGGAGACCGCCAGCGCCTGATCTCGAATCGCTTCCGCTGGCAGGCGATAGCGAGAGCCGCGTGAAATCAGGATGTTGCGAGGATCTGCGTTCCTGAGTTCCGCTGTGGTCACCGAGCTCTGCTGATAGGCTTTCGACATGATGATGGTCTTCAGCAGTTTCTTCAGAGACCACCCGTTATCGCGATACTCGGCCGCCAGGAAGTCGAGCAGCTCCGGATTGGATGGCAACGATCCGAGTGCCCCGAAGTCCTCTTCCGTTTCAACGATCCCGATTCCAAACAGACGTGCCCAGATACGATTCGCCCAGACTCGCGGCGTCAGTGTGTTGTCGCGATGCATCAGCCAGTGAGCCACCGCAAGGCGATCGATCGTCGCTGCTTCGGCCGTTGTGGCGGAGGAACCTGCCGAGGCGGAGGCGAACTGGAAAGCCGCAGGAAGAGAAGCCTGAACTTCCTCTCCTGGGTCCAGAAAATTTCCTCGACGATGGATGTTCGTTGTTCGCTTTCGATCTGCATTCACGACCTTCATCACCGGCAGCTTCGGTGTGCGCGAGTTGATCTCCTGAAGCTGCTTGTTGGCCGCGGCGAGTTCATCAGTGAGGCGACGAACTTCATATGAGTTCTCCGGCAGCGTGACATCTTTTGGATCCATCGCGATGGTCGACAGACGGAAGCGTCGCAGGACCAGCGAATCTCCATAGTGCTGCCTCAATGTGACCTTCAGCATCGCGTCTTCCGAAAGAACGAGCGGTTCAGAGAACTCAAAGAGAGCCGCATGCTTCTCGCGCTGACGGGGACTCACTGCCCAGCCCGTCTTCGTGTCACCATCCAGCGCTGCAGTGACGGGCCAGCCGCCTTGTTCGAAATCCGCTCTGGGATTCTTCAGCGAGAGTTTCCTTCCAGCGTCGCCCTGAACCAGTTCAACTTCCAGCTCGGAAAGAACAAAGTTGGGATCTCGAGGATTGCGGCCAACTCCAAAACTCCCATCGCTCAGCTTCCCCATCAGTGCGTCAAGGCGAAGCATAGTGTGTGTGCCAGCGGCGATCTTCAGAGTCAGCTCGTAGACTTCTTCGTGGGACGCTGTTCCTTCCGCGTCGATGACGCCATGTTCTCCCGCCACCAGTTTCGCTTCACCTTGCGTCTTCACGGAAGTTGCGTCCAGGGGCTTCCATGGCTGCTTTTCCGAACCCGCATCCGCAGCTTCCGCATCGGCCAGCTGTTGCTTGAGTGTGTTGATTCGATCCTGTGCGGCTTTGCGTTCCGCATCCAGTTCCGGCGTCGTCAGTTCGAGCGTCGGTGAATCATCGTAGCGGTCCGCATCGTCCGTCTGATTGAAGGCCGCGTAGAGTCCATAATACTCTGACTGCGAGATTGGATCGTACTTGTGAGAATGACACTTCGCGCATCCGGCCGTTAACCCCATCCAGACCTGAACCGTTGTGTCGACTCGATCTTTCACCGCGATCGTCCGGAATTCTTCATCGTCCGTCCCGCCTTCATCGTTGCTCATCGTGTTACGATGGAAGGCCGTTGCGATCAGTTGATCCTGAGTCGGATTCGGCAGCAGATCGCCGGCCAGCTGTTCAATCGTCATCTGTTCCAGCGACATATCCGCATTTAACGAACGAACAAGCCAGTCGCGATACGGCCACATCGTGCGGCCGAGGTCTTTTTCGTATCCTTTGGTGTCTGCATAGCGGGCGAGGTCCATCCACATACGAGCCCAGTGTTCGCCAAACTCCGGCCGAGCCAGCAGCTCGTCGACCATCGCGGACAAAGCCGCATCTGTTGGCTCTGCGGCGAATTTCGCGGCGACTTCATACGTGGGAGGCAATCCAATCGTGTCCAGCCACACGCGACGAACCAGCCGATGGGCTTCTTCTCGATCCTGCAGCCGCAGTCCCCTGGTCTGCAGCGACCTTTCCACAAACTTATCGATGGGTGATTCGCCGCGCTTGACCAGCAAGTCGCCAGCAGAAAGCGGCTCGAAGGACCAGTGTTTTCCCCAGGTGCCGCCCTGTTCGATCCAGCGTTGCAGAATCTCCTTCTGTTCCGGCCGAAGGGTCTTGTGAGAAGACGGCGGCGGCATGACGAGTTCAGGATCATCGGACAGGATTCTTGCGATCACGCTGCTTTCATTCGGCTTGCCTGCGACGATGGGTATTCCTGAATCATGCGGAGCCTTCGCATCAGACTCTACATCCAGTCTGAGGTTCCCTTTTCGCTCATGTTCGTCCGGTCCATGACACGCAAAGCAATTGGCGGACAGAATTGGCAGGACATCGCGTCCAAAGCGAATCTCATCATCCGCCTGCGTCACATTCGACAGTATCAGCGTGACGAATAAAAACAGAGGGAGAACATGTTCGGCAGCAAATCGTGGGCGCATGGAAGTCTCGTCCTGCGAAATTCCGAAGGGATCTTCACTGCATGTTGTAACTGAGCCGTTATCGAAGCGAGCCACCGGAATCGGATTCCGGCCTCGCGTCTCAGAATTGACATGTCGGAGTCGGAACGAAGCCCGGGAGTTTGAGGCCCATTGCCAGTTGCCAGGCCTCAAAACTCCGACAGCGATGTGCCCGTGGGATTCCCGCCGCTTCTCAACACGACTTCGGCTTTTGTGATCACCGCTTCATCGATTCCGCAGTCTCGCATATGACGGATCGTTCGGTCGATGTCATAGGCAACTCGACGGAACTCCACCTGGCCTTTTTCGATGATGGCATATGCCGCGCGAGGATCTCCATCGCGAGGCTGACCGACGCTGCCTGGATTGATGATCTGAGTCTTGTCGAGTTTCAGATGCATCGGAATATGTGTGTGGCCGACACAGACAAAGTCAACGTTCACATGTTCCAGTCGTTGCTGCCACTGTTCGGGAGCGTCACCGATGTATTCATCCATCGGATCACGGGGTGTCGCATGGACGAGCAGAAATCGGTGATCGCCCAGAGTCAGATGACGAGTCACCGGCATCTGAGCCAGCCAGGTCAGCTGTTCATCGTTGAGCGTTTCGAAATGCCGCGGCCGCATAGCGGCGGCCATTCGACGAAACGTCCCGCCCGGACGCACGAGGACTCGCTGAGCCACCGAATGGTCATGATTGCCTCGAACCACCGCCGTTGCATGCCTCCGCACCCATTCGATGCAGGGCAGCGGATCGGTGGCGTAGTCGACGACATCGCCAAGAAACAGGCACGCGTCGAATCGCTCCTGAATTGCCGACAGGGCTGGCCAGTTGGAGTGAATATCTGCGATCAGGAGAATTCGCATGATGGTTTCTCGGATGCATTGACCGTCACGCAGCATTCATGCAAGTCGGTCATGTCGTTGCGAGACTAGTGATCGGCTCTCGTAACATAGGAATGGGCATCGCCATCCGCGCCAATCTGTACCGAGTAGGTCTTTCCGTCTGGTGCAACTGTCACCTTGATCCACTGTCCTTTGCAGTCGGCTGTCGTTGCCATGTTGGCGATCTTCTCCGGAGCCGTTTGCAGCTGAGGATCAAGATCAACATTGCGATGCAACTGGAACCAGTCCTTGAGAGATTTGACTTCCTTCAGAGTCTTCATGGTCTGTTCCGCCCCGCCCTTTTTTGGGCCGTTGCACATCACGGCCACAACGGGATCAATCGCCAAAACCATGGCCGGATTGTTGCTGACCGGGAGGCCGTGGTGAGTCACCATAAAGAGGTCGACCCTGCCAATCGGATTGCGAGGAACCATCAGCTTGCCTTCCGTGTTCCATGTCAGGTCGCCACAGGTCAGAAAGCGAAAATCGCCAAAGGCCAGCAGCATGCTGAGGCTCGCCGAATTGTCACTCGGGTCGTCCGGCTGAGCCACGTGGCGCTCCGCAAACGGATTCGTTTCGCCTTCTCCCGTGACCACTTCGCGGCTGGCCGTCATGACTCGGTACGACAACGGAGTCTTGCCGGCCTTGAGCGGAATGAAATCTCCCGCCTTCAGAGTCTTTGATTTGTTCTGCGACGCCGCTCGATACGCGGCAATGCGCGTATGGAAGTCTCTGTCTTCCGGAAGATCATCGGGAATGCCACGGTCCCAGAATGTTCCAATACCGAACTCGGCCTTCAACGCCGCGTGGTTGCCATAATGGTCCAGATGCCAGTGTGAAACCACCGCATGATCAATCTGCTTCAAGCCGGCGACATCTTTTGCCACGTGGATAATGCGATGCAGGTCGCGGCCCTGATTATCGGGGTAGCCAGAGTCAATCAGAAGCGACTCACCTTCCGGCGTGACCATCAGAGATGCAGCACCGCCTTCGACATCGATGAAGTAAAGATCCAGCGTTCCTGTTTTCTGGTCGGCCGTGAGCGGCCTCGCCAGGAAGGAAGAAGCCGTGAGTACCAAAGTCGTAATCAGCGTGATTCGAAGACGCGACGACATTCCATCAACCCTTTCACCGGAACCAGTGGGAATAGAGAGAACGGTCGTGGTCTGTGCCAGTCGTGCCCAGAGCCAATCGCACAATCCGGCATTGATCAGATCGCCCGAAGAAGGCTGCGAGGCTTTCGGGGACCAGAAGCATTCCTGCTCCGAGTCGCTTCGTCGCTCATTCTTGTTTGCCTCTGGAACCTGCCAGACTTGACCAGTCCTCGTCCGGCATTTCACAAGCCTTCGTTGTAAATTGCAATTGAGAGCCCCATCACGGGTGAGGATCCATCTGCGACTTCAGTCGTTAGAGCCTTGGGCCGCTGGAGGACTCGGCTGAGCATCCGGCAGGATCTCGAACAGCGTCTGAATCCGCAGAATAGCTCCGTTGTCCGGAAACGTGTGGTAGGAGTGCACAACCAGGCCTTCCGGAAGCAGATCGCTCCGAAGAAAGCTCAGGCACAAGGGGCTTGCCGTGCTTGAACCGGGCAGAGCGATCGCCAGCGTGGATTTTCGAGCATCCATTTCCATCTCGCGATGGATCTGAAGGTAAATTTCGGCCGGGACCGCTTCCAGCTGGTAACTGCAGTGGTAACGAACTCCGTGGCCATCAATCATATGAGTCCGGTAACCGATCAACCGTCGATCGACCATGCAGTGATTGACAGGAAGAGGATTGTGCCGGCTCGTAGCCACCTCGGTGACCGTGTAGTTGCGCCCGCGAAACTCCAGCGAATGTCCGTGCCGACTGAGTCGCAGTGTGGCTTCGTACCGCCCGACCTGAATCCGGATCGCGCGCAGAGTTTCAATAAGTTCCGGGTGAACGGAACGTTCGAAAACTCGCAGCACCATGTCCGCCACATCGGGGCGAACCAAATCCGTTGTCATGATTCATCTCGGAAAAAGGAGTCCATGTGGACTCGCAGATTCCGCGACCCCACTCTATCGGTCTTCCAATTCTAGAAGCCTTCCCGACCCGAGAACAGCAAGACTTTTGCAAGAGTCTCTGACATGGTTGTCGTTCACGGTCTTGAATCAACGCCCTCCCGATTGCCGATCACGACGCATGGCGATGTTTCGATGGATTATCTGCGCGGCCCCTTCGATTCCATTCGTTCGGCCAGCCACGCTCCCAGAGCTTTTTGAAGAGGATCACTGGTCAGCAGACGATGGCAGCTGATTCCCAGCGACAGACATTCTTTCTCGAGTCCTCGAACAAATTCGGAATACTGCCGGAGATATTCCTTGCGAAGGCGAGCAGGGTCGACCAGCAAACGATGGTCGAGGTTCTCCAGATTCCGAAACTGTGTCGGCCGGTCAAACGGAAACTCTTCTTCTTCCGGCGCAGCAATACGCAGGATGGCAACTTCGTGGCGAGCATGCCGGCATCGCTGTAAAGCTTTCGCAAGCAGATCAAGATCGTCAAAGCAGTCGCTGACAAGGATGATCAGACTACGCCGCTGGATCGATGGCAGGAGTGATTCAATCACATTGGCCAGCCCGGTATCTTCGCCGGGTTTCGTCGATTCCAGAATCTCCAGCATGCGTCGAAAAGTATCCCGATTGCTGGTCGGCTTAATCTGTTCGCGGACCTTGGAATCAAACGTCGCCAGACCCACCGCATCACGCTGCCCCAGAAGGAGCCATGCCAGTGAAGCGGCCAGCATTTTTGCATACTGAAACTTGCTGACATGCTGACCTGCGTAGCCCATGCTCCCGCTGGCATCGACCAGCAAGTGCGCTCGCAGGTTCGTTTCGTCTTCAAACTCCTTGACGTAATAGCGTCCCGTCTTGCCGAAGGCTCGCCAGTCGATATGGCGAATTTCGTCGCCCGGGTAGTACTCCCGGTGTTCAACGAATTCGACACTGGACCCCTTAAACGGGCTCCGGTGCCGCCCCATCATCACGCCTTCCACCAGCTGATGAGCAATCAGCTCGAGATGCCCGAACTGAGCCAGCTGAGCCGGGTTGTCAGGCAACTCTGAAGCCATTCCATCGAATCCGGAAAACACGAACAGTGTCAAATCGCCGCCACACACGGAACTCGGCGAGTGATAACAGAACTCCCCGGCGTCGAAAACTCAGCCCCGCAAGGGCCGGAACTTCGGCTGGAAACAGGCACGTTTGGGCGTTCAGTTCTGCGCATAGGAGTTCTGAATTCCCAGTCTTTTCACTTATGAAGCTGATTCAGGTGCCTGGCACCTTTGGGCACTAAAGTAGGTGCCGCTTGCCGAGCGGCACTTCGCGGTTCCACCGCGACCAGCGACCAGACGATGCGCGATTGGATCGCTGGTGAACGGGGATCGAAGGCACCGCCAGTTGTGTTCGTCCAGGCGGGTAGCACAGGTGAAGCCTGTGACGCGAAGCGGTCGGAAGCTGAAGGGAGAGCGTGGTGACTCCAGGGCACCGTTCCAGCTTTACCGAAAACCGAACACCGAAAACTGAAAAAGGCAGTCCAGTGTTGCCACTGGACTGCCCGGGAGGATTGATCGACAGATTGCTCCGCCGACCAGCAGTGACTCCCGAATCCAGCCACCGTCGAAATCGACGGGGTTACCGCAGCTTTCGGGATGACTGGCTCGATGTTCCTCTGATTTCAGCGGAGAATTTTCCGGACCGTGAACTAGATCTTTGCGGTCTTCACGGTACGAATGATCTCTGCAGCGACCTTGTATGGGTCGGCGTTGGAAGCCGGACGTCGGTCTTCCAGCCAGCCCTTCCAGCCGTTCTGAACGGTTGCCACCGGAATTCGGATGGAGGCACCGCGGTCAGAAACGCCGAAGCTGAACTTGTCAATCGACTGAGTTTCGTGCTTGCCGGTCAGACGCATGTGGTTGTCTGCACCGTAAACAGAGATGTGTTCCTTGATTCGCGGCTGGAATGCAGAACAGATCTTCTCGTAGGTTTCCTTGCTTCCGCATGTTCGCAGAACATTGTTTGAGAAGTTGGCGTGCATGCCGGAACCGTTCCAGTCGGTATCGCCGAGCGGCTTACAGTGCCAGTTGATGGAGACGTTGTACTTCTCAGCAGTTCGCTCGAGGATGTAGCGAGCAACCCAGACTTCGTCGCCGGCGCGCTTGGCACCCTTGGCGAAGACCTGGAACTCCCACTGTCCGGTCGCAACTTCGGCATTGATCCCTTCGACGTTCAGCCCGGCCTGAAGGCACAGGTCCAGGTGCTCTTCAATGATCTCGCGGCCAAACGCGTTCTTGGCACCGACTGAGCAATAGTACGGTCCCTGTGGAGATGGGTATCCGCCGATTGGGAAGCCCAGTGGCAGATTGGTTTCGCGATCCCACAGGAAGTACTCCTGCTCGAAGCCAAACCAGAAATCATCGTCGTCGTCGTCGATCGTTGCGCGACCGTTGGAATCATGGACTGAACCGTCTGGGTTCAGAACTTCGCACATGACCAGAAAGCCGTCGAGGCGGCCTGGGTCAGTGAAAATTGCCACTGGCTTCAGCAGGCAGTCTGATGAACCGCCTGGAGCCTGGTTGGTGGAGCTTCCGTCGAAGCACCAGATTGGACATTCTTCCAGAGTACCGCCGAAGTCCTTAACGATCTTTGTCTTGGAACGCAGCACCTGCGTGGGCTTGGTGCCGTCCAGCCAGATGTACTCAAGTTTCGATTTCTTCGCCATGCTCTGCTAACTCCTCCCGTAAACCTTGATAACTGCGGACTTCCAGAGTCTCCGCTGGCCCAAACTGCTTCGGCCATTCAGTTTCTCTGTGCTGCCCTGCTTCCCACAGCAGAAGCTCCCTCATGGAACGGATTCGGGGGGTGCCTGACGTCGACACCCAATTTCGAGACTCCCCGTTTGCTGAATCTCAGTCCCCAACCATTCCAAGCCGGAGAGCTGAAATTCCAGGCAGCCGTGCCTGACTAGTGAGCAGCTATTTGACAATCCCGTGAAGATTGTCTCCGAAGCACTGTTTTAGCATCCAATGTGCCAATTGCACGTCCCGTCGCGATTTTCCGGTTTCAAGAGGTGTAGGGCTTTTGTGGTCAGGCAGGTGAGGCAGATGTGCCGGGTCATGCCACAGACCGGGGCCTGGTAAAGTTTGAGGATTTTGACGAATTTCCTCAAAGCACGGGATTCAGCGGTCCGATAAACCGGATGTGCGCTGGACTTTGTCCTCGGCGTACCTGTTCTTTGACAATTCACTCGAAAGCCAGGATCGAATGCGATTCGGAGAGTCCGAATAATCGGGCGGTTCCGTCGTCGAAGTTGGCCCGTCTCAAATCTCGGACCTTGACAGTAAGTCCTGACAGTGCATAAAGTTGGATCGTTTTCCATCGCCAGCTGTTTTCGACTTAACTCTAGTTCGGGAGCTCGAAACGTGACCAAGAAAGAGATCGTGAAGGCGATTTCCGACGAGTTGGGACTGACGCAGCTGAAGACCAAAGAGATCGTTCAAAAGACATTTGACGCGATCGTGGAAACTCTGGTTGAAGACCGTCGTATTGAGCTTCGGAACTTTGGTGTGTTCGAAGTGAAGATGCGGGCGGCAAGGAAGGCCAGAAATCCCCGGACTGGTGGTCAGGTTGAAGTCCCAGCCAAGTTTGTGGTGACTTTCAAGCCCGGAAAAGAGATGGAAGCGAAGGTTCGTGAGCTGGAGGAGCGTGAAGCTGCTCGAGCGGCTGCAGAAGCAGCGGCTTTGAATGCGGTGGCTTCCGCAATACCTCGCTAGTGGCCCCGCCTGTCGACTCAACGTTCATCATCGCATTGGATCATGGTTTTGGAGTGAATGTCTTTCAGTCGAGTACTGAAGACCGTGAACAGCTCCTGAAATTGATCTTTCTTCCGAACATGTGGCAGCCGCTTTAGGCGGATCAACGGGTCCAGGGAAGGACGTTGCGATGAAGATTCGAAATCGACTGATGGCAGTTCTCCTGCTGACGTGTACTGCGATGACAGCAGGCTGTGCTATGCCGATCTGGAGTCCAAACCCTGACGTGCGAGCACGCCAACTGATCTACCAGTCAGAGAGCCTTCGCCATATCCCGGAAATCTGGGAACGTATCTGGGGTCTTGACCTTCCAGACATGGGTACTCCTTACCGAGTTCATGGCGGCGTGATCTAATCGCACGCTGAACATTGTTTCCGCGCACAAAGCTGCGCGGAAGCTCTGCAAACTGATCCAAACAGGCAGGCCGGTGCATGCGCACGCGGCCTGCTTTCTGTTTGGCACTTCGAACGGTCCACTCCCCGATAATCCGGGAACTCTGACGAGTCTCGTCAGGAGTTCCGGAAGTTGATGTGCATCAGGCTTTGCGGAATTCTGTCGTAAGGCTCCATGGACCAGCGTAACTCGTGCTTCCGTCGACCATGATTGCCCTGACCCATGCTCGGTAAAGTCCTTTTGGCAGATCAGAGGGAAGCGTCAGGATCGTGGCTTTCAATGACGGGTTGTGAATGATCTTTGCACGTTTGGCAGAAGCTCCTCCTTCATAGTTGATCCAGACCTCGTACTCGGTCGCCGTGGCTACTGCGGTCCACGCCAGAGTTGTTCCGATCGCGGACACCGCCGGGGTTCCACCGATCGTCATCGTCGCGCCGGGGCCCCATGATGTGGTGCGACCATCGGTCAGAACGGCTCGCACCCAAACGGTAAAGACGCCGTTCCCAAGGGCCTGTCCGGGTCGGTGACTTGTTCGAGTCAGGCGAGTCGCAGAATACACAGCTCCGGGCGTTCCAGCACGATTGATCCAGATCTCGTAGGAGGCTGCGTCTGATCTGCCTTCCCATGAAATCACTGGTCTCTGGTTCAGCCCGGGGTTCAGGCCACCGGTCACTTCAATTGCGGGCTCAAGTTGAATAAAGGTGTGCCGTGCGGACCAGTTGCTGGAAACAGTGTCCGAAACGAGTTCTCGAACCCAGATTGCATACCGCCCGGTCGGCAGTGGAGTCGCCGGAGACCACTCAGTCTTCCCTGCGACCGTCTCCATGAGAACTCGTCTGCCTGTGTTCAAATCTGCGACCCAGACCTGGTAGCTGAACTTCGAACTTCCGGTCCATCGAAACGTGGGCAGGGCGGCCGTGCTCTGAACGATCGCATTGATCAACTGAGGCGTGTTTGTGGTAACAGTGAATTCCTTTGCGGGAGTCCAGTTTGTCCCCCCGCCCGGTTGTTTCAGTCCGACAAAGGCGCGGTATTTTCCGTTGGGCAAAGTGGCAAGATAGGACTGTGACGCTACCGTCTTGTTGATGACTCCGGCAGTACCTCGAGTCATATCGCTGACCCAAAGTTCGAAACCCTGGCCGGGGGAAAACGGGGTCCCTTTCCAGGAAAACTGAACGCCGGTGGTCTGAATATCTACGTTAAACTCCGCCGGGGCTCGAACAATGGCTCCATGGCTTAGGGTCAAAGGCATTGACATCTCAGCGGCTGGCAGAGTGTGATCCTCCACGGTCGGATTTGGGTCAACATACCGCTGACGAAACGTGATCAAATAGTCGCCATCCGCGAGGTCGGGAATCGGCAGGTAATAGTAGAAGCCCTGAGTCGTCGGATAGGGGCTTCCGGCCAGATTGCTTGTGTAACGCGAGTACGTGTTTTCCTCATGCACCACGACGTTATCACTCAGGCGTCGCACCTGCACGACCAACTGGTACCAACGGCTGTCATACGACTCGTATCCAAATCTGAGCTGGTCGTTGACCTGAAACAACTGTCCCTGTTTGGGAACGGCAAGAGGATCTGTGAAGGCAACGCGAGAAGACGCCCATTTCGATGGCGTCCCGTCTGCAAAGATCGCTCTGACTTGAACTGTTTGCCAGCCGTAGTGACCGCCCGGATTCAAATCAAACTCGGCTGATAATCCGGTCGTCAGCGTGCGATTGAAAATCTGAGACATTCCCTGAACGTACTGTTTGCCTTCTCTCCAGGGAATCAGAGCGACTTCATAACCAGTCGCTCCGATCACAGGAGACCATTCGACCTGAAGTCGTCGTTGCTGATTGGTCGTCAGGAGGCTTGTTTTGACGTTGGCAGGCTCCGGCAACAGGTCCGGCAAATCCTGTCGAACTTTATAGACCGCAGAATAGTATCCGGGCAGCATCGACATCCATGCATTTTCCGCCACCCATGTGGAGGCGGCATTTCCCGTGATCCAGTGCTGACCGTTCTCCAGACCATCAAATTCATTGAAGGTTGTGATGCCATTCGTACGGTACAGCCCCGTCGTTCCCTCCGCCTCTGCAGCAAAAAACCAGGCTTCGCCCCCTTTGGCGGTCAGACTGGAAATCTGATCGTCCCCATATGGATTTGTATCAGCAAGGAGATCCCAGCGACCTGTGGCAAGATTCAACGTCCAGAGTTCTGTCGTGCCCCAATTGGCAATCAGCCTGCCGGTTTGTGACAGATACACGGCCGAAGGTGCATTGCTTCGATCGTTGTTGGCCACAGGATCGACTTTCGTGTAACGAGTCGTGCCGGCTGCAGTGCCATCTGTGATGACTGCGGTGAGGTTTGTCGTATTTGTCAGAAGCAGAATCATCCTGCCTCCAGGGCCATCTTTGGTGGCCAGCACACAGTTCGAATAGGTGAGCTCAACAGCCAGTTCTTCTTCGGCTCCCGTCGTTCGGTTGATCGAGATGACTCGGAACACACCATTGTTATAGCGAGTCAGCACCACATGGTTATCGGAGAGGGCAATGGGACGATCACCGGGCAATCCCAACGGGCTTCCGAGCGTCCCGTCAGGATTCATCAGTCGCGGGCCTGAGCCTGCTGTGTGCAGGAAATCGCCGCTGCTCGTTGTCGTGACGTAATAGCCGTTCCAGTAGTCTTCCGCTGAACCAACCACCTGCGGTGTCACCGCACTGCTGTCAGAGACAAACAAAAGCCTCGACAATGAAGTCTGGCCGGAAAACGCGACGTAGGCACCAGACTCAGCACGGTACATGCTGGAGAACATTGGATACTTGAATGCCGGGAACGGCTGACGAGACGTCAGCGCGAAGAGCCCGTTCTCCGAGCGACGGTAAAAATAGACATCGGAGCCCTGGTACTGGCCGATTGCATTGTACGACTGGACGAGCGTTGTGAACCGGAGTCCATCGTCTGAAAGAAACGCGTTTGACGACCCCATCAACCTCTGTGGCTGGCTGAAGATACCAGTTGAGTGATCGAGTATTCTGACATCGATCATTCCGGGTTCTCCCGTACCGGTTGAGACGAAGAAGGTCGAGTCAGCCGAACTCTCAATCACGCTCACTCCACTGGTCCCGAAATCCGCTGCGATCGTGACACGGGACAGCATGGCCCGATGTTCACAAACTTCTGCGGCAACAGAAATGCTCTGGTGAGAACGAAGGCGACGTCGATGGCGAGCTGGGGTCATGAAGAGACTCTGAAGGCAGGGACACGAGGCTGAATCAGTTGGCCGTCTGTCGACCGATGGCGGAATCGCTACTCGGGTGGATTGTAAGGCTGCCGGACGTGCGTCGTCGAGGATGCGCTCACAGAATCATGTGTTTACCGTTCGGCGGTGTTTGGGAAGTGAACGACGAAAAGCGCCAGTGCGATGCAAATCTTATGATCCGTCCAGGCCCGCTGTCGTTTTGACCTCCTTGCCGCGGTTTCTCAGAGTTCCGGAGACTGTTGCCAATGTGGAACAGACCGGTGCGTCTGGTATAACACGCCGCGACAGGTTCAGATTGACACCGTTTTTGATTTGGAGAGGGGATTCGACAATGGGGTTGTTTGACAAGCTCCGCAACGAACTGATTGACATCATCGAGTGGGTGGATGACTCAAAGCACACGCTCGTCTGGCGGTTTCCTCGCTATCAGAACGAAATCAAGAATGGTGCTCAGCTGATTGTTCGTCCGGGCCAGATGGCGGTCTTCGTTCATCGAGGTCAGGTGGCGGATGTGTTTGAACCCGGTCATCATGAACTGAAGACCGACAACCTTCCGATCCTGAGCACGCTTGCGGGCTGGAAGTACGGCTTCAACAGTCCGTTCAAAGCGGAAGTCTATTTTGTCAGCACCAAGCAGCTGACGGATCTGAAGTGGGGGACTCCGAACCCCATCATGCTTCGCGATCCGGAATTCGGGCCCATCCGAATCCGCGCGTTTGGAACCTACGCCATCCGTGCGACAAATCCAAAGGCGCTGCTGACGGAACTGGTCGGCACGGATCAGGAATTCGGAGCGGATGCGGTCACGGAACTGCTGCGATCGATCATTGTCGCGACTCTCTCGGAAACTCTGGCCAAGGCCAACATTGCGGCGCTTGACCTGGCCGGCAAGTATCTGGAATTCGGGG
This sequence comes from uncultured Chitinophaga sp., assembly GCA_964538835.1. Lineage (GTDB taxonomy): Bacteria > Planctomycetota > Planctomycetia > Planctomycetales > Planctomycetaceae > SXXK01. The sequence continues at coordinate 77,703 of CAZIGZ010000007.1, forward strand.
ACACTCTGCGCAAGGCTGTGCAGGAGAAGATTGACGATGAATACGGCCTCGAGATTCCTCAGCTGATCATCGTCAACATTTCGCTGCCGGAAGCCGTCGAGAAAGCACTGGATACTCGCACCAGCATGGGTGTGATTGGCGACATGAACAAGTTTCAGCAGTACCAGATTGGCCAGGCGATGACGGCTGGCGGCGGAACCGGCGGAAGTCCGGCGGCGGAAGGTGTCGGCCTGGGCGTTGGTCTTGCGATGGCCGGACGCATGCTGCAGCCTGGAGCCGTTGGCGGAGCGCCATCGTCACCGCCGCCGATTGTTTCAAGCCTGTGGCACATTGCGGTGAACGGGCAGAGCCAGGGGCCTTATCCTGTCGAACAGGTGGCATCAGCCATCGCAGCTGGACAGGTGACGAAGTCGACGCTGGTTTGGACCGCCGGCATGGCGAACTGGGCGGCGGCCGGGACAGTACCACAGCTGGCATCTTCCTTTGGTCCTCCTGCACCGCCTCCGGTGCCTGCGCCATAGTTGGTGATCCTCGATCAAGAAGAACCTGCGCGAAGACCATGGGGCTTCCTGTTCGCTGAGATTCATTCGGCGAGGAAGTCCTGTGGTATCGACTCCCGCAGGTTCTTCGGACTCCGAGTTCATTGGCCCATCAGACAGGATGCTCGCTGACTCCCGCGAGCCCGTTGTTTTCTGACCAGTTGATCAACGTCATGGAGAGCCTTTGGAATGGTCAGTGAGTTCGGTGAACCATCAGAGCCGCAACCAGACGAAACGCCATCGATGGGTGGTCCGAACAAGTCGCCTCGTGAGGCCAGGACCGGGGCTGCGGGCCGTACGTTTGACTCTGGCGAAGGACGCATCTTTCCTTGTGAATCCTGCGGTGCCGACCTGGAGTTCCATATTGGCGAGCAATCGATGAAGTGCCCGTATTGCGGGTTCGTCAAAGAGATTGAGCCGCCCTCTGATGCAACGATGCAGGAGCAGGACTTTCATGCCATGCTTCTGAAGCTGCGCGAGTGGCGGGAAGACGCCAGAGAGAAAAAGAACGAGGCCGATCCCGAATACGCGGAAACCGAAGCCACCCATAAAGAACTTCGCTGTGAATCCTGCGGCGGCAATGTGGAATTTTACGGGACGCTCACAAGTACTCATTGCCCGTACTGTGATGCTCCCGTTCAGCTGGAGCATGCTCATACGTCAGCCGAGCGGCGCATTCCCGTGGACGGAGTTCTCCCGTTCCAGATTGATAAGGAACATGCACAGGCGAATCTCAATGAGTGGGTTCGGTCTCGCTGGTTCGCACCGAATCAGTTCAAGCGAGATGGAGCGAATGGCAAATTCAGCGGCGTCTATCTTTCGTACTTCACCTTTGATTCGATGACGTTTTCCGCGTACACGGGCCAGCGTGGTGAGCATTACTACGTTACGGTTGGCACGGGAAAGAACCGGCGAACAGAACGACGGACTCGCTGGTATCCCGCCAGCGGACAGTTTCAGCGGTTCTTTGATGACGTTCTGGTTCTGGCCAACACCGGACTTCGACGTGACTTTATGCTGGAGCTTGAACCGTGGCCCCTTCAAAAGGTGGCGCCGTTCGATCAGCAGATGCTGGCAGGGTTCCTTGCTCGTACGTATGACATGGAATTGGATGCGTGCTTCGATGATGCGAAATCACGCATTGATGCGGCGATTCACGAGGAAGTTCGGCAGCGAATCGGCGGAGACACGCAGCAGATTCATTCAGTGAACAGCCAGTACGATGCGATCACGTACAAGCACCTGCTGCTTCCGACATGGCTGCTGGCTTATCGTTATCACGGCAAGGTTTACCAGGTGTTCATCAATGCCGCGACCGGTGAAGTGCAGGGCGAGCGTCCTTACAGTGCGTGGAAGATTGCATTTGCGGTTCTGGGCAGTGCGCTGGCCGTGCTGATCATTTACTTGCTGGCTCAGAAGTAGCTTCACTCCGGTCTGGCCGGAGACCGACGCCGGATTGCTGACGACAAACGCAAAAACCCCTGCAAGGCAGATGCCCGGCAGGGATTTTTGTTGGAGTCTCGAGTGCCCGGATCAACGACTCGCGGTTTTCACGCGAATCGGATCGATGCTAGTTGCGAGCTTCAGGCGGCAGAGGAACCCCGGCTTCGCTGTCAACAGTGGCATTGGCGGAGCCTGCGTCGCTGGAAACCGTTTCGCCATTTTCTGACTGAGAGAATCGAGTCATGCGGCGATCGAGAATCACGCGAGCCGCTTCACGAACTTCTTCATCGCTCAGGCGTCGCAGGTTACCGATCTGAGTCAGTGGCTCAACCACTGAAGCGACTCGGCCCAGCGTCGATTCCATCATGGCGATTTCCATCATCGTGCGGCGGAGTGAATCGAGAGACTTCACATGACCGGCCACTTCTGTTCGGAAGTCATCCAGGATTTCCAGGTTCTGGATGGCTTCGGCCACCTGGCCAGTTCGCTCGGAAAGCATGGATTCCATCGTGATCAGAGAATCCAGATTGCGGCGGGCTGAGTCGAGCTTCAGCGAATCGCTGCTCAGGCTATCGTTCAGAGCGACCAGAGTGCGAGCATTTTCCTGAGCGACTGGGACTCGATCACCGGCCGCCAGGACTTCGCCCTTCAGAGCCGCGAGGTCAGCCACGTTCTTGCGAGCCAGTTCGATGTCGGCACCAGCCGTCGTGACTGAGTTTCGCAGGGCGACGAATTCATTGAACTTCTGAGCGGCAGATTCGATCTGATCGGCTTCAGCCACCAGCTTCTGTGACAATTCCGTCATGTGAGCCACACCTTCGCTGGCCTTTTCGTAGCCATTGGAAGATGCGATCAATCGGTTCTGGAGAGCGACCAGTCCTTCCAGAGTATTGGAAGCGACTTCGGTTGTGTCAGCACCGTCAATGATGGCCTTCTGAAGCTGTTCGATCGCCGTCAGACGGTTGGAGGCCTCAACCGTCATCTGCTGACCGTTGATCAGTCGATCCTGAACGGAAGACATCCGGTCGAGAGCTGCCAGAGCGACGTTGGCCGCTTCTGCTTCCTTCTGGATGGAGTTGCGAAGATTCTGGATGTCAGAGATGCTCTTTTTCAGGTTCTCAATACGAGACGCCTGGTCCTGAAGGCTCGTCAGAAGATCGTTGGTCTTGTAGACCGAATCCCGAGCCGCCACCAGTTTGTTCATGTTGGACTCAGACTGCTCCAGGCGAGTCTGAATTCCGTCCAGGCGGCCCTTCAATGGACCGACCATCATCAGCTGCATGCCAAAGAACACGACACCGAGCGACATCAGCATGGACAGCCAGATGAAGCTTCGGACACCTCGAATCTCCTGATTCTGAGGACGACGAATGGTTGTGGTTGAACCGCTCAAGGGAGAACCTCCTGAAAGCTGCGCTGAGTCTTGGCAGCGCGGACAAATGTGAATGTCTCAATGACGGTGAACTGGCCAGTGCCTGAATGATGGGGCGACCGAGAGTGGGGATTCGGTTCAGGGACCCATACAGAAATCAGGACCACAGAGGCCGGACATGACTCGCCGAGGCTCGCCTTCCCCGGCAGAAATACAGGCTTCAATGCTTTGTGTATCGCCGTCAGACTCCGGCACAATTTGCCGCATTGATGCTGATCGGCATGTTTTGCCGAAACGGCCAGCCAGGGTGCATCGAATGAACCGCCGGTAGTGATCCTGCAGGCTGTTCAGTGGCAAGCACCTGTCGCGTCGCGGCCGGACGGTAAATGGCAGGAAAACCCTTATTGATCGGCAGAGAACGACGTGATGCGGCCGTCCTTCTGCAGGTTCTGCCGGTTGGCAGAGCGCAAAAACGGTACAGGCGTCAGTACCGGAGCGATCGACAGGACTGATAGATTCGGAATGATCCGTACATCTTTCACATTTTAACTCAATCCGGGGGATTCAACTGACCGATCGAAAGAGTAACCGTCATTGCCGGCGCATCCGGCACAATCCGTTAATACGGCTCGATCGGAACAATCGATGAAACCCACACGAATCTTTGCCACGGCTTCCCTGATCGTCAGCAGCATCGCTCTGATAACGGCGGCAAACATCTCCGTCGGGGATGAGGGAGTCGTCCGTATGTCATCGTTCACGCCGCAGGAAGGCACAGCTCCGGTACCATCACCGGACACTGTGGGTTCTGCAGGCGTTGCCGCGGTGCAGCAACCTCCTGTGATGCAGGCCCCTCCGGGAATGTATCCACAGCCGGGGAACTATGCCCCGTACTTCGAGCGTTCGATGGGAGCGACGGGAGTTGTGCCCGGAGTCGGCTACCAGCCGGTTCAGCCGTTCGGCCCGATCATGATGTTCGAGTCGAATCTCGATAACGGACTCGGGTACGGCAAAGGCTACCAGCGGTTCAACGCTCGAGTGCCTTACCACATCATTCCGAACACCACGGTGCTGCTTGGAGACCTGTCAGCGTCGGTGACGTATGACGGTGCCCCGATCTTCAACGGTGGTGTGGTTTATCGTAACTACGATGAACTGCGGAACCGAGTCTTCGGCTGGAACAGCTTCTTCGACTATGACGAAGGGTACGGCAACGGAGACTGGACGCGAGTTTCTGCGGGCTTTGAATCTCTTGGCAAGTACATCGACTTCCGAGGCAACGCATACTTTGTGGCCGGAGCAGACTCGGCACTGATCAGCAGCACGCTGTCACCGAATCTGGCTCTGAGCGGCAACGGCATCTACAAGATGCGAACCAACGTTCAGGAAAATGCTTACTCCGGATTTGATCTGGAAGCCGGCGGTCCACTGCCTCTGCTGGGCCGCTACGGAATGAACATGTATCCCGGGATGTATTACCTGACCAACGATGACGGTGGTGACACGACCGGGTTCCAGGTTCGATGGGAAGCTCTGATTACTCAGAACGTAACGGTGAATACGTACCTGACAACCGACGAGAAGTTTGATACCAACGCCTGGGTCAGTCTGCAGTATGAGATTCCAAACTATCGTCGTCTGCGAACTCTGAAGCCACGCGTCACGCGAGAACGTCTGATGGATCCAGTGGTTCGCCAGAACCGCATCCAGACGCATATCGATTCGGTTGTGTCTCCGGAAGCTCTGATCAACACAGCAACCGGGGTCGCCTACAACGTGATCAACGTCGACCCGAATGCGACTGCACCGGGAACAGGAACGTTCGAGAACCCATTCAATACACTGCAGGCTGCGGACACCGCCAATACAAATCTCGTCGACATCATCCGAGTTCGTCCTCGTCTGGACGACACGGGAACGAACCTGACCGTCAACGGCGGAATGAGCCTGTTTGATGATCAGACACTGCTGTCATCCCTGAAGCCACTCACACTGGCACCGGACTGCATCATCCCGGCCGAAACCTTTACCGGCACCGCTCCACTCGGACCACTCGTGTCTGACCCGGTCATGGTCGCTGGCGGAAGTGTCATCAACATTGCAAACAACAACTCAGTCATTGGTTTCCGCATCGACGCATCGAACGCCGCCAATACGGTGTTCGGAAACGGTGTCTCCAATGCACTTCCGATTACAGACGTGAACATCAGCTGCAACATCTTCTCTGACTATGTGATCGGAGCGAATCTGCAGGATGTCAGTGGTCGTGTGATCGTCGACGAGAACGAATTCAACGGTCTCCTTGGTGTTTCAGACAACGGCCTCGATCTGAGCATCGCTGGTGGTTCGACCGCAGACGTGCTCGTGCGAAACAACATTGCCACCGACAACAGCGGAGTTGGTCTGAACATTCTCGCACAGGCCGGTTCTACGCTGAACGCGGACGATCCAGACGGAACCGTTCCGACAGGTATTGTGGATAACAATGCCAGCGGCAACGGGACAGGTATTGCCATCGCAGCCGACACTGGTGCCACCATCAATGCTGTCGTTGAAGACAACACAGCTGAAGACAATACCTTTGATGGTCTTGCAATGACCTCTGACGGCGGCACATTTACGCTGGCCAGCCTGAGCGGAAACCAGCTGAACAACAACATTGGAAATGGTACCTTCATTCACTACCTGAACGGCGGCATCTTCAACTCAGTCTCTGAAGATGCAGACGGCGACGGTACTCTTGATGCAGGTGAAGACCTGAACGGCAATGGTACTCTTGACCTGGGCATCGTCTCCAACACGATGAGCGGCAACGAGATCGCTGGTCTGTGCATCTTCGGTGAGAATGCCAGCGTGGGAGCCTTTGACGTCGGCGGACCACGAGCAGCACTGGGGAACACATTCGTTGGAAACGCCGAAGGCGGTGTTCTGATGGATCTGCGAGATACAGCGACGGGTCAGATCGACGCTCTGTTCAACACGGTTACCGGTGGAAATGCGACACCAGGACTGACCATTGTTCTGGACTTCGTCGATGCGGCTCAGGGTTCTGTGACGGACGGCAACGGCTTCCAGGTCGACCCATTCGACATCACAGCCTATGGATTTAACGCCTCGCAGTACGACACTGTGACCAACGCGATTCTGGCCACCGTCGAAGACTACTACCGCAACCTGCCGACTTCAGCAGACAACCCGTTGAGCACACTGCCACCGGGCCAGGAGCTGAATGTTGACTTCGTGATCGGTGACGCAGGAACAGCTCCATCAAACGGTGCGACTGAGTACTACGTCGTGACGATCGGTGACAGCCCGACCGCTCCTGCAGGTCTCGCTGGACTCTCTTCTGACATCGGCCAGATTCGAAACAAGAACGGTCAGGGACCTGGTCAGGGTCTGACTCCGGTACCTCTGGCAAATGGTGGCTCAGCGGTTGGCGTTTACACCAACAACGTCGTGGCTCTGAGCACCTTCCTGACGCCTCCGAATGCACTGGGGGTTAATGAAGGAATTCATGTCGCATCTCCGGAGAAGTCAGCACCATATGCACTGAATGCACTGACTTCCGGAAACCTCACCTTTACTCGTCGTGCCCTTGGCTTCATTGCCTCTCATGAACTGGGTCACGCGGTTTCACTGCGACACATTGAAGATTCAACCGCAACCACACCAAATGGCCTGCACCCGATCATGGGAACTCCGGCCATCGACCTGCCAATTCAGGCTCTTGTTGAAGATGCCGAGTTCGCACTGTCCGGAACAAATCCTGGTGAAATTCCGGGAGAAGCAGCATTCACACAGAACGACATCTCTCAGCTCGTCTCTGCTCTGGGAACTCGTGTAACTGCCGGTGAGTCAAAGGCGGGCATCCGTGTGACAGCAACTGACAGTGCCCGACTGCTCGATTCGACCATGAACAACAACACGATCACAGGAATGAGCCAGGATGGCATCGCAGTTGTGATGAATGACAGTGCTGTGGCTGAAGGCGTGACCATCCAGTCCAACAGCATCACGAATGGTGCTGGCAATGGTATCCGCCTTGAGGCCAACGGGGCCAACGCGGAGATTCATGCCGACAACACGATCGGTGGCTCCGGAATCAATGTTTACAGCGGCACTTCCTACAACCAGGGCAACTTCATCAATAACAATGATGGAGACGGCTTCCGGGCTCTGGCGTCAAACGGAGGTCTGATCAACGGTAACCTGATCAACAACACAATCACAAACAACACTGGAAACGGTGCTGCTCTGTTGATCGATAACGGCGGCGACATCGACTTCGGTACAGTCGCAAGCAACCGAGTGATTCGTGGCAACACAATCACCGGCAACGGCGAAGCGGGTCTTCTTCTGAACCAGCTCACCAGCCCAGGCACCGAAGCTGAGATCGACGCGACAGTCGTCGGCAACACGCTGTCCAACAACCTGCATGGCGGTATCGTGGCCAATCTCCTTGGAGCCAACCACATTCCTCCTGCTCTCCCGGTCATTCAGGACAACAACCGGTTGAACCTGGTCATCGGAGGCGCAGCTGCTGCTGATGCAAACACAATCAGTGGTAACACTGATGTCGGCATCGCTGTGAACGTTACCGGAAACGGCAACGCGGATGTGACTCTGACGGATGTGACTGTCACGGGTACCCAGAACGGAACCAATCCGACTCTGAACGGTGACGGTATCAACTTCCGCCGTCAGGACTCTTCACTGCTGACCGCCACACTGAATGGGGTCACGTCGACGGGTAACGAAGGCGATGGTCTGGATGTCGATGTCCAGGGTAACGACAAGACTGATCCAAACCAGCCAAATACAGGAACAGCGAACACTGTCACGATCGATGACAGCAACTTCAGCAACAATGACCTGAACGGTGCCGTCTTCAGAACTCGCGGTGACTCGACTCTGATCTCTGACATCACGCTGAGCACCTTCGCTGACAATACTCTGAACGGTATTGCCGTGCAGACATCAGAAAACTCATCCTTTGGTGATCCGACGGTTGGCTTGCCGCCAGGTCGACGCTCTGTCTTCGACGGCCTGTTCGTCGATGGCAACGGCAACGACGGTGTGCAGATCATCGCAACGGAGCAGTCACGAGCTCTGGTGCAAATCACCAGCACGACAGCTGCTGCGACCGGTGGTGCACATTCAGCGGCGAGCACCCTGGGCAATACCAATATCTCCAACAACGGTCGAGACGGTGTTCACATCGAAACCTCAGGTGGCTCATCTGATATCCTGATCACTGCAAACTCTGCAACGACCACGATTGATGGCAACGGTACTGTCGCCGGTGGTAACGGTATTCGCTGGGATTCCAGCGGTACAGCAGACGCGACTGTTCGCGTCACTCGCACAACGATTACCAACAGCGAGGCTGGAGCATCTGAAGACACCAACGGTAACGGAGTCCTTGATGCCGGTGAAGACCTGAATGCCAACGGCGACATTGATGTCGCAGACGGCGACGGTATCCAGGCCAACTTCACCGAAGATACGACGTCAACGCTTATCGTTGGCAACGCTGGTGAAGGCAACGTGATCCAGAACAACGAAGATGACGGTGTGGCTGTCACGGCAACGGGCAGCAATTCCACCGGGAACCCGCGACCAGTCATCACTCTCACGGATAACACGATTGGTGGCACCAGGAACGGTCTGGATGCCGGCAACGCTGGTGACGGTGTGAGCCTGAACGTGTTCGGTGGAACTGCTGCAGGAATTCCAACAGCCTCGATCGACTTTACCGCCCCGGGACTCAGTCCGAACGGCGGTGTGACGGAATCCGGAGCTGTTCCTCAGTTCACGATGACGAACAATCTGGTTTCCAACAACGATGCTCGAGGTGTCAACCTCCTGCTGACGGGAGCCAGCGGGACTCGTAACCGTGAAAACGGTGCTTCGATCTTCGACCCGGTCCGCATCACTCTGACAGACAACACAATCGTGTCCAACGGAAACGAAGGTGTCTTCTATCGTGCGGACGCCAACATGAACCAGGATCGATTCGTCTACATCGCGAACTTCCCGGATCCACCGAACATTGGCAACAACAACATCTCTTACAGTCCATTCCAGGCTCCGTTCTTTGCTCTGAATGCAGGCAGTGTCAACGGAAACACAGCGTACCTCGCACCGTTCTTCAACCTCCGAACTGTTCAGAACAGCTTGTTCACAATGACTGGCAATACGGTTCAGAACAACGGCGTGAATACTGTGACCGGAGAAGGACTGCGAATCGATGTCGGAACCGGCTCTTATGTGGCGGCCGATATCCAGAACAACGTGTTCGGCGGAAACCTGGAAGAAGATGTTGTGACATCCTCCTTCCTGTCACTCGGCAATACGCGAGATTCGCTGGACAACAACGGGAACAACACCTTCGACGTCGTCTATCTGGATGACACGGCTCAGCTCGACATGCGATTCCAGAACAACAGCGGTAACCAGATTGCTCCAAGCGATGTCGGAGCCGTCTACACCAACGCTGACCCATGGAAGGTCGTGTCTCTGGGTGCTGGAGTGCTGAATCGTGATGCTTCCTTCTTCCAGGTCGATAACGGTCCTGGTCTGAACGATCCAAACAACACGTTCATCAACTTCGGAACGACTCAGAACATTCAGAATGCCTTCACCACCGGAAACTACAACATCCGTGGTGCGGCTGATCCAGCCTGGCCGAACATCGGATTCGCTCCGTTCCTGCCATAAGCTGACCTGAGCATTCGAACATCGGGAAAAGACCAAGGGGGGCTGCCGGAAATGGCAGCCCTCTTTTTTTCGTTGACGCATCGTCAAATCCAGCTTTTCCAGCGTGTTCAGATCCTTACTGGCCACGTCGTCCCGGTGGTCACACACTATTTCACGTGTGGAGTCTTCGCTAAACTTCCCCGCGATCGTCGCCACCCACGTTGCGGCGCCGGTCGGAGCTTGCACCAGTGGACTTGTCTTTCGGGATGGGAAATCGTGACCAAAGAGGATGGATCGAGCCGGGTTGAGGAACTTCGACGCGCTCTGTCGCAGGCCGAGCCAGCTGCGTTTCTCGTTGCGCCCCGTGTGATCCGACGGGTGATTCGAGAGCGATTCGGGTTTGCGAAGCTGTCAGCTTCCATTCCGCATACCGAAAGTCAGATTGTCCCGGCCAGTGACCTTCGACACCTTGTCCACGCCGATGAACTGGGCCTTGCAAGTCTCCAATCGTTGCCGGAACTCTGTGTTCTGATTACGCAGCCCGATGAAGGAGAACTGGAACACTGGCCCATTCAGGAGTTGCTGCAGCA
>CAZIGZ010000008.1:0-13421 GCA_964538835.1 uncultured Chitinophaga sp.
CGATGTGCGAGTCAGTTTCGGATGACTGGCAGGTTTCAGTTTCAGTCCTGATCACTGTGATCAGCGGCTGATGAAACCTGTGTAAAGCAGGCTGAATGCCAAACCCCTGTGCCAGTGCATCAGGAATCCTGAAAAACAGCTGGCTGGATCGTCGTAAGTCTCTGTGCAGCAGGAACTTGAGAAATGGCTGAAAATCTTTCAGTGGTGTTAGCGCTGGTGTAAAGGCCGTTCAGACGCATGTTGCGGAGTGGCAACGCTGAACCGGAATCCAATGCCGCGAATCGACGTAAGTGAATGTGGCCAAGCATGTTGCGCTAAGTAACATGGAGGCAACGGATGATGCCGGTCGGCATCATCCGACATGATCGTCCAGGAGGCTCTTCTTGTCGCAATCTTCGAAAGCTGCCATGCTGCGATCACAGAGTCTGTTAGGCATGGAGGAACAGATGCGACTTCCGGGAGCAGCCCGCCATAGGGAACCGTTTCGATTCAACATCACACCGATGATTGATGTGGTGTTCCTGCTGATCATTTTCTTTCTGGTCGCGAGCTACTTTATTCGCAGCGAACAGTCGCGGAGTGTCAACCTTCCGTCCGCTGGGCATGGGAAGCGGGATGAAGAGCAGTCAGCTCAGCATCTGACGATTACGCTGGAGCCCGATGGACAATACTCCGTCGCAGGGCAGCCCTGCACTGAAGAAGCCATTTTGAATCGACTGCGTCAGCTTTCTACAAATCAGGTTGAAGGCGATGCTTCCGCCCAGGTGCGAATACGCGCGGATCGCAAGGCGCATTTTGCGGAGATACGAAGGTTGATTGAGCTGTGTTCGTCGAATCAGATCGTCAGCATTCGATTTGCTGTGACAACACAGAGCCGCTAAGGATCAGCCGCCATGCGTATTCCGATTCGACGCAATGCCGACCGCAATGACGGCGATCCGATGACACCGATGATTGACGTCGTGTTCCTTCTGCTGGTCTTCTTCATCTGCGCTTCGGTGGGAACCGTTGTGGATGACTTGTTGCCTGCGGAGCTTTCCGGAACAACCGAAGCACCGGATTCAGCCGCTGCCGCTCCTGCACAGGAGCGATGGAATCATCCTCTGATTCAGATTCGCCTGGTCTCAGGACCGACGGGGATGACGATTCAACTGGAAGAACAGACTCTGCCTGATCTGGCATCGCTGGCCGAGAAGCTGGCGAGACTGTCTGCCGTGGATCCGGAATCGGCCGTTGTTCTGAACATTGCCGACGAAGTCGAAGTTCAGGACTTTATCAGCGTGTACGATCTGTGTCAGAGTTTGAAGCTGCAGAACATTTCGTTCGCCGTCCGAGGCAGTGCGATGTAAAAGTAGGTGCCGCTTGCCGAGCGGCGCCTTGCGGCCCCGCCGTAACCAGCGACCGAACGAGTTTCCATTGGTTCGCTGGTGGCCGTGGAAACGCACCGTCGGCCCACGCTTGTTGCTTTGAGGCGAGTGGCTTTGGCATCAAGTGGATGCGAGAACGTGGTTCGCCTGACGGCGAAAGTCTCGCCCGGCAGTCGAGACCTACATTATGTTCTTGCTGGCGATGGACGTCTGAGTCGGGGAAGTGCATGATGTGATCAGCTTTCTGTCTCTTGCTGGAGTTCTGTCATGATTCGCCAAGTCCTGATTCCCTGCGCGGTGCTGGCATTGTTGTTTTTGCCTGGCGATGTCGAGGCGGAAGAGCTCGAGTGGATTCGCGTCGGCACGGACGGCAGGACGTTTGTCAGCGAGGCCAGCCAGTCGAATTTTCGTGCGATGGGGTTCAACTACGACCATGATGAACAAGGTCGGCTGCTGGAAGATTACTGGCATTCGGAATGGAAGAAGGTCGAAAGCGATTTTGCCGAGATGAAGCAGCTGGGCGCTTCGGTTGTACGTATTCATCTTCAGTTCGGCAGGTTTATGGAATCTCCGAACGCCGCTCGCAAAGTGGAGCTGGAGCAGCTCGCACGACTCATCAGGCTGGCGGAATCCACCGGCCTGTATCTCGACCTGACAGGGCTGGGGTGTTACCACAAAGCGGATGTTCCGGCGTGGTACGATGAACTGTCGGAATCCGATCGCTGGGATGCTCAGGCCGTCTTCTGGGAGCACGTGGCTCAGGTTTGCAGTGAGAGTCCGGCGGTCTTCTGCTACGATCTGATGAACGAACCTGTGATTGGCGGCGAGCAGCCGGCAAAGGACTGGCTGGGGCCTCCGTTTGCAGGCAAGCACTTTGTTCAGTTCGTCGCGAAAGAGACTCGAGGACGAACTCGTCCCGAAGCCGCGAAGCAGTGGATTGACCGGATGGTGGCCGCTGTTCGGAAGCACGACAAGCGGCATCTGATCACGGTTGGTTTTGTGGACTGGAGTCTGGATCGTCCGGGGCTGACATCCGGATTCGACCCGAAGAAGGTCGCAGAGAAGCTCGATTTTCTGGCCGTGCACATTTACCCCAAGTCGGGCAAAGTCGACGAATCGCTGACTACGCTGGACGGCTTCCAGATTGGAAAGCCTGTCATCATCGAAGAGACATTTCCTCTGGGATGTTCGCTGGAAGACATGGATCAGTTCATCGATCAGGCTGGCGAACGGTCGAGCGGATGGATCAGCTTTTACTGGGGCAGGACTCTGGAGGAACTGCAGGCACCGACCACGATTGGCGATGCCATTATGGCCAAATGGCTGGCCCGCTTTTCGTCTCGCATGAAAGGCATGCCGCTGGCCTCGGAAGTGAAGGATCTCAGCAGTGGCGAACGAGCAGTCGCAGCGATGATTCAGCATTCGATGCTGCACCCCTCAGGCGAGGCGGCGTTCAGTGTGGATCTGTCGGCATGGAAGGGCGAAACAAAGGATCTTCCGATCGGCGTCTTTGATTCGGGCATCGGAGGACTGACGGTCCTGGAAGCGATTCTCTCTGCAGATTCCTTCGACAACGCCACGCTGCGACCGGGGGCGGATGGTGTTGCAGACTTTGCGAATGAGCGATTCATTTACTTTGGCGATCAGGCCAACATGCCGTATGGAAATTATCCTTCGGCTGGCAAAGAGGATTACCTCAAAGAACTCATTCTGAAGGACGCGGCCTTTCTTTTGGGGCGTCGTTATTGGGAGACACCGACATCATCGACAGCGTCGCTGAACAAGCCGCCAGTCAAAGCCATTGTGATTGCCTGTAACACAGCGACCGCGTGGGGAATGGATGAAATCCGCATGATGGTCGATGCATGGCAGATCCCGGTCTTTGTTGTCGGCGTTGTGGAAGCGGGGGCGCGCGGTGTTCTGGAGCTGGACGCTTCCCCGGATGCCAAACCACGAACGGTCGCCGTCCTGGCAACGACCGGAACCTGCAACAGCAACGCGTATCCCAAAGCCATCAATCGGATGCTGGGGCGTGCTGGTCGGAGAGAAGCCAGTGTGGTTCAGCAGGGAAGTGTGGGGCTTGCCGGTGCCATTGAAAGTGATCCCGCGTTTGTGAGCACTGCTGCACAATCGCGATCGGGCTATTCCGGGCCGTCAGTGTCGAGCACCGGAGCAAAACTGAATCTGCAGCTGCTGCCTGTGTATTCGTTTGAAGCCAATGGATTGCTGGGCGATGTTGCCGCACCGGAGACTCTGCAGCTGAATTCCGTGAGCAACTACATTCGCTACGACGTGACATCGCTTGTGGAATCATGGAAAGAAAAAGGTGGAGCCACGCCGATCGACACGGTGGTTTTGGGGTGCACCCATTTTCCGCTGGTCAGGACAGAGTTGCTGAGCGAATTTGCCCGCCTGCGAGTCCTGGAGATCGACGGGCACAAGCCATATGAGCACTTGATCGCCGAGTCGATTGCCGTCGTGGATCCAGCCAGCCTGACGGCCAGCGAGCTGTTTCGAGAACTTGCCCGGAAGTCTCTGTTCGCCTCGTCCCGTGCTCCGGATGCGAAAGATCTGTTCTACATGTCCACTGCTTCCCCGGGCGTCGCTGACCAGCATCCTACGGCCGACGGCGGACTGACGAAGGATTACAAGTATGGCCGCGATCCGGGACAGCTGGAGCTTGAGGACACTCGGTGCGTACGCATGGTTCCGGACCTGCTTCCGGACACCAGCCGAAGCCTGGTCAGGAACCGGCTTCCGGAGGTCTGGAAGCGACTCATTTCGGATGGCCGAACGACCAACGGACAGGGCGGTTGAAGCCAATTGGTTCGGCACCGGAAGTTCTGTTGAAAACCCAGTGTTTTTAGGGCTTTATTGCTGAAAGAAAGTCGGGCGAAAAGTCCACATCACGGTACCGCTTTGGAGTGCCGTCTGATAGAATTCCGGGCCCTGATCGCAGCGGCAAAATTTTGCCGCGCATCATCTATTTCTTTGAATTCTCGAACGAGAACAGAATTCTCGCTGACACAGGACCAGCAATGCAGCTTTCATGTAATCGCGCGATGTTTTCCGCGGCATTTTCTGTTGCCGCTTCGGCCGTGCCGTCGCGAACTCCGAAAGACATCCTTCGCAATGTCTTCATGTCGGTCAGCAAATCGGGAGTGGAACTGGTCGGGACAGACCAGGAGATGGCCATTCGCTACCAGGTCAGCGGCATCACGACCAGTTCCGCTGGCGATGCCCTGCTGCCGACTCAGCGAGTCTCCTCGATCCTGCGTGAACTTCAGGATGAGCAGCTGGAGATCATCATTGACGAAAAGAACATCACTCTGAAGGCCGCGACGGCAAAGTTCCGTCTGTCTTCAGAAGATCCGCGGGAGTATCCGCCGGTTCCTCAGTTTGGTGAGCAGAGCTATTTTCGTGTTGCGGCTCCTGTGTTCCGTCAGATGATTCGGCGAACGTCGTTTGCGACGGACACCGAAAGTACTCGGTATGCACTTGGCGGACTGCTGCTGGAGTTCGGTGAAGGCACTGTGACTCTCGCGGCCACCGACAGTCGTCGCCTGGCTGTGGCAACCGCAAGCTGTGAAATGGAAGGTAAGCCGGTGGCTCCATCAAAGACGACGGTGGTGCCGACCAAGGCTATGTCACTTCTGGAACGGTCGATTGATCCTCAGGCAGAATTCGTCGACATCGCTGTTCACGACAACGACGTCATGATGCGATCCGGAAACTGCACCGTCTACAGCCGGCTGGTCGAAGGTCGCTTCCCGCGTTATCGCGACGTGATTCCTCGCAACGGAAACGTGAATGTTCCGCTGCCGGTTGGTCCCTTCTTCGCGGCTGTCCGTCAGTCACAGATCGTGACGGACGAAGAAAGCCGCGGCGTGGATTTCCACTTCGGCCCATCCCTGCTGACGCTCAGCAGCGAAGCCAGCGCGATTGGGGATTCGAAGATCGAGTTGCCGATCGAATACGATCATGAAGCGATGAAGATCACATTCGATCCCAAGTACGTTTCTGACTTCCTGAAAGTGCTGTCTCCGGAAACTCTGGTCGACCTGCAGCTCACAGACGGCGACACGGCCGCTGTGTTCCGCGTCGAAGATTCTTACACCTATGTGATCATGCCGCTGACTCAGGATCGCTAATCCGGACGGTTGCGATCACCGAAGTCAGGAAAGGGAGTTCAAGCGTGCGTGAGGAACCCGAAAACATTCAGGGCACACCGGGATCACTCGGTAATGCTCTGTTTCGGCTGATCCGCACAAAGGGACTCATGGATCGTTCCGCCAGCCGATCGCTGGATGCGGAATGGAAAGACATTGTTGGTCCTGAACTGGGACGCCGCAGCACCGCTCGCAAAATTCGCGATGGGGTACTGGAGGTCGTTGTGACCAATAGTGCAGTTCTGGAAGAGCTCAGGAGCTTTCTGCACGAAAGCGTTCTGGAGCAACTGAAGACTCGACTGCCCAACTCGGGGATTCGAGCCATTCGGTATGTCCGAGGCTGACTGAAAGCACTGGCAGAACCCATGGAGGGTGGTGCCGGTTCAGCAGCTGATTCAACCAAAGGAAAGTTACATCGTGTCTGCTAATGACAATGATCCCGCATTGACGCCTGAAGAAGGCGACAAGGCTGTCAAGGACGCCAATAAGGCTGCTAAAGAGGCGAAGGCTGCGAAAGACGCCGACAAGCCAGCGAAAGAGGCCGAATACAGTGCGTCCGACATTCAGCATCTCAAGGGTGTGGAAGGGATTCGAACACGCCCAGCGATGTACATCGGCGACACCGGCGCGCCTGGTCTGCATCACCTCGTTTACGAAGTCGTTGACAACAGCATCGACGAAGCCGTGAACGGCTTCGCTTCCGAGATTGAAGTTCAGATCAATCTCGATGAAAGCGTTTCGATCGTTGACAACGGTCGAGGCATTCCGGTGGACGTGGTGAAGGGTGACGGACGCCCGGCTCTGGAAGTCGTTTTGACCGAAATTCACGCGGGTGGAAAATTCAACCGTGAGAGCGGCTATCGAGTCGGCACGGGCGGTCTGCACGGTGTCGGTATCACGGCCGTGAACGCACTCAGTTCATGGCTGACCGCCGAGATTCGTCGAAACGGTTCTGTCTGGGTGATGGACTTCGAAAAGGGACGGGCAACCTCTCCACTGCGACAGCTGGGACGTGCGGATACGACAGGCACCCGGCTCACGTTTCTTCCGGATCCGACGATCTTCTCCGAAACAAAGTACTCGCTGGATACACTCAGCCGCCGCATGAGAGAACTGGCGTTCCTCACGCCGGGTATCAAGATCACTCTGCGTGACGAACGCACCAGTCAGACGGAAGTGTATCACTTCAAAGACGGACTGGTGGAATTCGTTCGCTACCTGAATCGTACTCAGACCCCGATCACAACGGATGTCTTTCGTGTCGTCGGAGAAGAAGCGGACGTCGTTGTTGAAACGGCGATGCAGTATAACGATGGCTACACCGAAAACGTGCTGACGTTTGCGAACAACATCTTCAACCCGGACGGCGGGACTCACCTGAGCGGTTTTCGAGCCGCGCTGACTCGCACGATGAACAACTATGCCAAGGGAGGCAACCTGTTCAAAGACGTGACGCCGGTCGGTGAAGACTTCCGCGAAGGCCTGACAGCCATCGTATCCGTGCGCGTTCCGGATCCAAAGTTCACGTCGCAGAACAAAGTGAAGCTGACGAACGCCGAAGTCGAAAGCGCCGTCCAGACGGTCGTCGGCAACGCGTTCATGAAGTACCTGGAAGAGAATCCGTCGATCGCAAAGAAACTGATTGCCAAAGCAATCATGGCCGCGGAAGCTCGCGAAGCGGCTCGCAAGTCGCGAGACATGGTGCGTCGCAAAGGCGCGCTGACGACGGGTGGCCTGCCGGAAAAACTGCGAGACTGCCGCAGCCGCGATCTCGAATCCACCGAATTGTACCTGGTGGAAGGGGACTCGGCCGGTGGATCTGCGGACACCGGGCGAGACTCCAGCATTCAGGCCATTCTTCCTCTGCGAGGTAAGATCCTGAACGTCGAAAAAGCACAGCTGGTGAAGGTCCTGGACAACGCGGAAATCACGAATCTGTTCCGCGCGATTGGTCTTTCACCGGCCGGCGGCGACGAAGAGATGGATATCAGCAAGCGTCGCTACGGCAAGATCATTGTCATGACCGACGCCGACGTGGACGGAAGCCACATTCGAACGCTGCTGCTGACATTCCTGTTCCGCCACATGCGTGACCTGGTTCAGAACGGGCATGTGTACATTGCTCAGCCGCCGTTGTATCGAGTCATCCAGCGCAAGCAGGTTCGCTACGTCCAGACTCATCCGCAGATGATGGCGGAGCTGATCAGCCTGGGCATGAACGGAACGAAGCTGGTCGTCAAATCGGACGGCACTCTGTTCACGGGCGACAACCTTCAGAAACTGGTCGACCTGGCTGAAAAGATGGAGCAGCCTCTGGAGCTGCTCGAACGACGTGGCATCGATATTCGCTACCTGCTGAAGTTCAACGCGGGTGAAAAGAGTCGACTACCACGCTATCGCGTCCTGTTCGCAGATACCGAAAAGTGGTTTATGGAGCGTGACGAAGCCGAAGCCTTCCTGAAGTCACTGCAGCCCACGGAACCTGCTCAGCCGGTCGAAGCGGATGCTGGCGGCAAACCCGCTCCGAGTGCTCAGCTGGTGGACCTGCATGAAATCAAGACTCTGAACGACGTGTTCGCTCAGCTGAAGGATTATGGATTCTTCGTCGCCGACTTTACTCCGGCCGGTCTTCGTAACGCGGAACCGGTCTATCCGTTTGCACTGGATCGCGATGATGATCGAGTCCAGCTGACCAGCCTTCGCGATCTGCTTGCCGAACTCCGACGCCTTGGTGAAAAAGGCCTGACGGTGACCCGCTTCAAAGGTCTCGGCGAAATGAACTCCGAGGAACTGTGGGACACGAGTATGGACCCGGAAAAGCGAACGCTGCTTCAGGTTCGCATGGAAGACGCTGCCGCCGCGGACGAAATTTTCCGAGTCCTCATGGGCGACGCCGTCGAACCCCGCCGCGAGTTCATCGAAAAGCACGCACTGGACGTCAAGGAACTGGACATCTGATTGCGTCCAGAGTTCGCAGCCGGACCAATTCCCAAAGCCCTTCGATCACATGGTCGAAGGGCTTTTTCGCTGGAATGGCACCGCCAAAGCCCCCCGAACCACCGGGAATTTGCCGAAACTCCAGCATTTTTTGCCGTTCAGAAGTCCTGTTGTCGGATTTTCGCCGGAAGGCTAAAGTTCGACGAGAACCCTGATTGCGCATGGGCTGGATGGTCTGGTGCGGTCGGTGGAGGTTGTCACGGACGACAGCGGCTCCAGTCAATTCCATGGATGGTGTGCTATGACGAATCAGTGCTCCAGTACGGCCAATTCGATCACGGAAGTGCTGCTTGCGGGTGATGCGGTTTTGAATCTCACTCAGCAGCCGCTTAATACAATCGCAGGGACTCGGTTTGTTGCAGCAGAAGGTGATGTGCTGCTCACCGGCACTGCTCCCGCCATGGTGCTGTGGAAACACACCATGACACCGTCACTCGGACGGCTTGTTGGCGGTCAGATTTCGCGACTTGTTGTTGTGTCCGAAGAAGACTGCAGCGACGCCAGCATGATCGTTCGCGAACTCAGCATCAAGGGCATTCCGCATCTGCATTGCACTCTGATGTCAACGTGCGATGCCGACGCATTTATGGACGAAGAAGACGCCGAAGCCGTCACCGAACGACTCCGACAACTTGGATACATTTAGTAACTGTTCTCCCCCACCGGGTTCATCCCGGTGGAGATCGGCTTCTGCACTACACGGCTTCGAATTGGCAATCAGCGTAGTGCAAAAACCGTTTACCCCCGGGATCAACCCGGTGGGGAAGTAGCTGAACTTTGGAATCTGAACACCGAAAACCGAAAACCCTTCCCCCCTCCCATGAACCACTTCATCCTTGGTATCGACGGACTTCCTCGCTGGATGTGGCAGCAGTTTGCTGACTCCGGCGTGATGCCGCACAGCGCGAAGCTGCTGCGGACGGGGACGCTTGTTCCGATGAAGTCCGCGCTGCCGGAAGTCTCTTCCGCAGCATGGGCTTCCATCGTGACTGGTGAAAACTCAGGCGGTCACAATGTCTTTGGTTTCACGGACCTGATGGACGGAAGTTACACGCTGGGTTTCACGTCATCGCGGACCTTTCGAGCCAAGCCGTTCTGGGCACGCGAAGGGGCCGGGCCATCGTTCATCATGAATGTGCCTCAGACGTATCCAGCTCAGCCCATGAACGGCATGCTTGTCTCGGGCTTTGTGGCTCTGGATCTGAAGCGCGCCGTGCACCCGGCGGAACAGCTGCCGTGGCTGGAGAGCATCAACTACTCCGTTGATGCCGACATGTCGCTGGTTGAAAAGGGCAAGCAGGTCTTCGTCGATGAACTGCGGCGAGTCATGGCGGCCCGCTGTGAGGCGCTGCATCATCACTGGGAACGTGAGCCCTGGCAGAACATGATGTTCGTCTTCACCGGAACCGACCGGCTGAACCATTATTTGTGGGAAGACTTCGAAGACACATCGTCGCCGTTCCATCAGACGTTTCTGGATTACTATCACGAAGTCGACCGACAGATTGGTGCAATTCTGGAACGACTGGATGACCGAACAACGCTGACGGCCGTTTCCGACCACGGTTTCATGCGTCAGCGAATGAGCGTGAATGTAAATTGTCTGCTGGCCGAAGGCGGGTTCCTGCGACTGAAGGAGTCTGCTCGCCCTTCGTACATCGACATGCTGCCGGAAACGCGAGCCTTCGCGATGGATCCAGGCCGCATCTATCTGCATCGCCAGGGACGCTATCCGGGCGGAAGTGTTTCTGCGGAAGACGCTGAACAGCTGATGCAGGAACTGACTCGATTCTTCCTGAACGCAAAGGTGGATGGCCAGCCGATTGCCAGCGAAGTGATTCGAGGAAAAGATGCGTACGCCGGACCCTTTGCTCACCGTGCTCCCGATCTGATCGTCATGCCCGCCGGCGAAGTCGCACTCTCCGGCCGCATGAACCTGTCAGCCCTCGTCGAACCCACGGCGATCAACGGCAAACACACCTACCAGGAATCAACGTTCTTCGTCCGAGGCAACAACCTCGGTCAGATCCCGGCTGACATGAAAGTGGAAAACGTGCTGGATGTCATCATGCCAGCGCAACATCAACTACAGCGAAAAGCCGCATAGTCATAATTCCCATTACTCCTATGAACCCCATGATTCCCATGGCTTGATCTAGCCACAAGGAAGCAATGGGAATTATGGGAGTAAGGGGAATCATAGGAAGCCTTTCAATGACCGAACAATCGTGCCATAACGCCAATCACACCTGCTGGAGTTGTCCTGCGGTGGAGTTCAAGGGGCATGTGGACTTTCGCGCCTGTGGTCAGGCGGCGTTCCGCAAGGCGGCACAGGGGCAGCTTGTCGTTGAATGCAAGCGTCGGCCGGAGATTGGTTATTTCGACCCGATGTCGATCACGTACGAATCGTGCAGTGAGTGGAAGAAGACCGACAACGGCTACCTGCTCGATGGCATGCGAGTCATGATCCTGGGCATGGACGGCTATCTCGGCTGGCCGCTGGCTCTGAAGCTGGCCAAGCTCGGCTGCAAGGTCTACGGCATCGACAACATGCTGCGACGCAAACTCGTTGCCGAACGAGGTGCTCAGTCGGTGACTCCGATTCAGACGATGGAAGATCGAGTCAAAGCGGCGAAGGAACATCTGGGAGTTGACATCGACTTCCGAGAAATCGACCTGATGGATCGTCAGGCTCTGTTCGCCTACATCAAGGAAGTTCAGCCGGAATCGATCGTTCAGTTTGCGGAAATCCCAAGTGCTCCGTACAGCATGGCGGATGTCGACAAAGCCGTGAACACGATTCAGAACAATGTCGTTGGCACACTCGGCCTGCTGTTTGGTGTTCGCGATCATGCTCCTGACGCATCCATCATCAAGCTTGGAACGATGGGCGAATACGGCAGTCCTCTGACCGGTCGTCCTCTGTTCGAAGGACTCTTCCCTGGCGACGCGGTGCTGCAGTATCAGGGACAGGAATGGAGCCTCGGCGGCGAACTGACTCCGCGAGACCCCGTCAGCTTCTACCACGTCAGCAAGGTTCAGGGCACATTCAGCGTTTACGAAGCGTGCAAGTACTGGTGGCTGCGAAGCTACGACGTCATGCAGGGAGTGATTTACGGAAACTACTCCGATGAGTTGCTGGCTCATCCGGATCTCAACACGCGATTCGACATTGACGAATGGTGGGGCACGGTTGTTAATCGTTTCGTGGCTCAGGCTGTCATCGGAATGCCGCTGACGATCTATGGCAGCGGCAATCAGATGCGAGGCTACATCACTCTGCGTGACGCCATGCAGTGCATTACTCGCCTGATCGCTGCCCCTCCGGAACCCGGTCAGTATGACGTCGTCAATCAGGTGACGGACGTGTTCAGCGTCATGCAGATTGCCAAGATGGTCGCATCCATCGGCCGCGAATTCGGTCTGGATGTCGAAGTCCAGCGCATTGAAAATCCGCGAGTCGAAGCGGAAGAACATCCGTACGAAGTGATCCACGAAAAACTCAGCGATCGATTTGGCTTCCAGTCCGAATCCGGTTTCGCCGACGAAGTCCGCCACTTGTTCCGCGTGCTGACTCAGGCCGAAAACCGGGATCGAATCCTGGCCATGCGAGACACTCTGTTCCCAAAAACCAAGTGGTCCGGAGAACATGGAAAGCTGGCAGTCCTGGAAACGTGGAAGCCGGCAGCGTGATGGGACGTTTTCGGTTTTCGGTGTTCGGTTTTCGGAGACACTGCTTCCGAATCTGATCACTGAAACCGGCGTCACTCTGATTTCTGAACACCGAAAACTGAAAACCGAAAACCCCCATGGAACTTCGCGAATCTGATTTCTCCGAGATGGTGCTGAAGTCTGACCGGCCGGTGCTGGTAGATTTTTGGGCGTCATGGTGTCCGCCTTGCAAAATGATGCAGCCGGTAGTAGACAAGCTGGCCGTCAAAGTTGGCGATTGGGCGGATGTGTATTCGATCAACATCGACCGCAGCCCATCACTGGCTCAACAGTTTCAGGTCAGCGGCGTTCCCACGTTCATCGCTTACGCCGGCGGTGAAGTCGTCGATCGCCGCACCGGGGCTCTGACGGAAGGTCAGCTGATCAGTCTTCTGAAGAAGGCGGAAGAAGCCATGCCTGAAGTCAATGAAGAAGTTACCGTAGAAGACACCGTAGGATGGCCGCCCTCGGCCGTCGACACACCGGAAGACGAACAAACATCCGAAGACGGCCATTCGACTTCCTGGATCACCATCGTCTCCGGACTACCCCGATCCGGAACATCCATGATGATGCGGATGCTGGAAGCCGGCGGCATTCCGGCACTGACCGATGAACTTCGCACGCCGGACGATGACAACCCGAATGGCTACTACGAATTTGAAGACGTCAAGAGCATCGAAGACTACAGCACCTGGATTGATCGTGCTCCCGGACATTCGGTGAAGATGGTTTACAGCCTGTTGAAGCACCTGCCGGCAGATCGCGAATACCGAGTCCTCTTTATGCGTCGCAACGTCGATGAGATCCTTCAGTCTCAGAAGAAGATGCTGGAACGCAAGGGTATCACGACCGACATCCCCGATGCCACGATGAAGGCTCTGTTCGAACGCGAACTGCGTCAGTTCTATTCCTGGATCCCGACTCAGAGTCATCTCAAGCTGGTCAACATCAGTTACAACGACCTGCTGTCGAATCCTGAAGGCACAATCGACCAGATCAACCGTCACTTTGATGAAACCCTCGACACGGAAGCGATGGTCCAGCTGGTCGACCCCAACTTGTACCGCAATCGAGCCGCGTAGGATGGGCATTCCTGCCCGTCGAGAAGCTGTCGGACAAGAATGTCCAACCTGCGCGATCGTGTTCCGAACACCGACAACCTCCAACCGAAAAC
>CAZIGZ010000008.1:13521-88322 GCA_964538835.1 uncultured Chitinophaga sp.
CTGAACATGATGTTCTGCGGCGTGGACATTGTTCTGCACACTGCCGCGCTGAAGCACGTCATTCTCTGCGAACGCGCGCCGTTTGATGCGGTCCAGACGAATATTCTGGGCGTAAAGAATGTCATCCAGGCAGCTCTGGCGAATGATGTCGAACGAGTCATTTTCACCAGCTCCGATAAAGCCGTGAATCCAACCAACGTCATGGGTACGTCCAAGCTGATGGGCGAACGACTGATTACCGCGGCCAACAGTCTCAAGATGAATCGTCGCACGATCTTCAGTTCGACACGATTCGGCAATGTGCTCGGTTCCCGAGGCTCCGTGATTCCAATCTTCGCGCGTCAGATCGAAAGCGGCGGACCGGTCACGCTGACCGATCGCCGGATGACACGATTCATCATGACCCTGGAAGAAAGCTGCCGGCTCGTGTTGTCCGCCGCAGAAAAAGCCAAGGGCGGCGAAGTGTTCGTCACGAAGATGCCGGTCATCCAGATTGCAGACCTCGCTCGAGTCATGATTGATGAACTCGCGCCGCAACATGGTTTCGATGCGGCCAAAATGCCCGTCACGGAGATCGGTTCCAAGCCAGGCGAGAAGCTCTACGAAGAACTGATGAGCGACGAAGAGACTCGCCGCACGGTTGAACTGACCGAAATGTTCGCTGTCCTGCCGGCATTTCGCAGCGTGTACGAAGACATCGCTTACGACTATCCTGATCTGATCAACGCCACGGTGACTGATCCTTATATCAGCTCCCCGGCGAATGCGATGAGCGTTGAAGATCTGCGAGACTTCTGCAGCCAGCACGAACTGCTCAGCCCCTACCAGCGCAATACAATCTCCGTCATGGCCGCCCGAGCCGCACGCCGTGCTGCGTAACAAGGGCTGAAGAGCCTTGAGCCGGAGGAGTCTGCCACGTTAACGCGAGGTTGTCGCTCGCGTGGTTCGCCTGCTTCTGACAGGCGGATCGTTAGCTATTCCGGGAGATTCTCCAGATCTGCCAGATCCTTGAGCCGACCGCTTGCGAGTTTGTTGGCGCGCAGGTCGCCAAGTGAAATCAGAGAAACGGGTACGCCGTCCCAAACATCGTTGATGCGATTCTCCCACGCAGAATCAAACGTAAGCCCAGAAACCGAATTCAGGATTTCAATGCGAAGCGGAGGATGTCCCATTCGAGTCATCTGCTTTGGGTCGAGGAAGAGGTCGACGCGAAGATTCGGCACATCGAAGCCAAACTCACGGCATGCCTTCAGGACATTTACGGCATTGTCGTGGTTTGTCTGAATCCAAACGTCCATGTCGCCGGTGAATCGCGGATAGCCATGAGCAGCGACAGCATAGCCACCGACGAGCAGATACTTAACGCGGTGAGTATGCAACAGACTCAAGAACTCTTTGAAGTCGAGGGGCAGTTTGACCATCGGGATAGGCCTGCATCCGGAGTTGTTCAAGAATCGCCAAACGCTGTTCCATCGTCATCATCCAGTACTCACGCCGCGTTGCGTCGTCGGCAGCGTTGAATGAATCGAAGGTCTCGACTGTGGTTCTTGAATTCATGCTTCTGTACAGTCTTACTTTGTTTCTGGGTCACGCAGTGCGATCTTGAGAACCATACAGAGTATAGAACACTTCTTTCACGTCTGGTACACATCTCCGGGGCGTCCAGTCGCCAATCCATCGAAGCAGGATCGAAAGCGCAGGAATCATCGCTCCGTTCTCAGGCGTCGTCCTCGCCAACCGGATCCTTCCGCTTCGCACCGGAACCTGCAAGACTTCTTCATGGAGCCCGCTTGTTTTCTTCCATGGAAAGTCTGTGAGTATGTCGACGCCTCTTCCCACCATGAATCCTGACCAGATGCGATCGTGGCTGAGTCAGAATGTGCCTGTGGAAGATTTTCGCAACAAGCGAGTCCTGCTGATCGTCCCGGATAATACTCGAACGGCCCCGCTCCCAACGTTGTTTCCCGCCATTCGTACCATGCTGGGGCCGGTGACAAAGAAACTGGATCTGCTCGTCGCCCTCGGCACTCATCCTCCGATGCCGCGTGACAAAATCAAAAGCATGCTTGGCATCGCGCCGGAGGATGCGTGTGATGACGTCGGCCTGTTCAATCATGCGTGGGACAATCCAGATGAGCTGACGACGATCGGAAAATTGTCCGAGTCAGAAACGCGCGAGATCTCTTCCGGCATTTTGTCCATGGAAGTCCCCGTGCAGATCAATCGGCGCATCAAGGACTACGATGTGGCTCTGATCATTGGTCCTGTCTTCCCACATGAAGTCGTGGGATTCAGCGGCGGCAACAAGTACTTCTTCCCGGGGATCTCCGGGCCCGAACTTCTGAACTTCTTCCACTGGCTCGGCGCGCTGATTACGAACGTGGGCATCATCGGAATTCCTGACACTCCAGTTCGTCGCGTTGTCGATCGCGCTGCAAAGCTGATTCCTCTGGAACGACGCTGTCTGGCCTTTGTGGTTTCCACCGACTCGGCGCCTTATGGAATGTTCTACGGCACACCGGAAGATGCCTGGCGTCAGGCCGCTTCATTGTCCGGACAGGTTCACATCAAACGACAGGCCAAACCATTTCGTCAGGTCCTGTCCTGTGCGCCGTCGATGTATGACGAACTGTGGGTGGCTGGAAAGTGCATGTACAAGCTGGAGCCCGTTGTTGCGGATGGCGGTGAACTGATCATCTACGCTCCGCACATGAAAGAGATCTCAGTCACTCACGGACACAACATCGAGCGCATTGGTTATCACGTTCGTGATTACTTCACAAAGCAGTGGGATCGCTTCAAGGATTTTCCATGGGGCGTCCTGGCGCATTCAACGCATGTTCGTGGAACAGGATCGTTCGAAAACGGCATCGAGAAGCCTCGCGTCACCGTCACGGTCGCTTCGCAGATTCCTCGCGAAGTCTGCGAACGCATCAACCTGGCCTATCGTGACCCGGCCACGATCGATGTCGAATCGTTCGCGAATCGCGAAGCCGAAGGCATCCTGCTCGTCCGCAAAGCCGGCGAGCATCTGTATCGCCTGAATGACGGCGTCAGCACAAGCGCGCAGTGAGCACAATCAAGCCGTAGGATGGCCGCCCTCGGCCGTCTCCTTCCTGCTTGCGAACTTCTTGCGACGTGAAACGCAGACGGACGAGGGCGTCCATCCTACCGTATGCTTGAGAACAAAGTGACCTATGAAGAATGAAGTGATCGCATCGCAGTTTGAACTTCTCGCGGACATTCTGGAGATTCAGAACGCGAATCCGTTCCGAGTTCGAGCGTATCGCAATGCGGCACGGACGATTTCTTCCACGGCCGAATCGCTGGCGGACCTCGTCGCAACGAAAGCCGATTTGACTCAGTTTGCAGGCATCGGCAAAGACCTGGCCAAACAGATTCAGGAGATCGTGACAACGGGCCAGCATGCAGGACTGGAAGACCTGAAGAAGCACGTTCCATCGGGCGTTCTGGACATGCTGAGAATTCCTGGCGTGGGCCCGAAGAAGGTGTCCGTGTTTTTTAATGAACTGGGACTGAAGTCGCTGGAAGAACTCAAGGCTGCCTGTGAAGCCGGGCAGATCTCGCAGCTGAAAGGCTTCGGCAAGAAGACCGAAGAATCGATTCTCGCCAACATCGGACAGGCCGCCGAACATGCTCAGCGAATTTCCATCGCCGATGCGCGAGCGGCCGCTGAGACCATCGTTGAAGATCTTCGCAAGCTTCCGGAAGTGGGACAGTGCGAAGTCGCGGGGAGCTGCCGACGTCGCAAAGAAACCTGCGGCGATCTCGATGTGCTGGCCACATGCTCTGACCCAGGCCCGCCGATGGATTGTCTCGCCAGTCATTGCCTGGTTGAAGCAGTTCTGCAGCGAGGCGACACGAAGCAGCGTGTTCGCCTGAAGACCGGCGTCGAAATGGACCTGCGAGTTGTTCCCGAAGAATCCTTCGGCGCGGCGATGCAGTACTTTACTGGTTCGAAGGAACACAACGTCGTCGTACGTCAACGAGCCAAGGACCTCGGCTTGAAGGTCAACGAGTACGGAGTCTTCCGCGGCGAAACGCAGGTCGCAGGCCGAACTGAACAGGACGTCTACGCGGCTGTGGGTATGCCGTGGATTCCGCCAGAGCTGCGTGAGAACCGTCTGGAATTTGAATGGGCCGATGCCGGAGCCATCCCGGACCTTGTCACCATCGACGATATCCGCGGCGATCTCCACATGCACACAACGGCGTCCGACGGAGCCGCCACGATCGAAGAAATGGCGCTGGCCGCCAAGGAACGCGGGCTGAAGTACATTGCCATCACGGATCACAGCAAGCGTGTTTCCATGGCCAATGGGCTCGATGAGACTCGCCTTCGCAAACACTGGGAAGACATCCGAGCCGTTCGCGAACGCGTCAAAGGCATCGAGATTCTCTGCGGCATCGAATGTGACATTCTGGAAGACGCCACCATGGATCTTTCTGACGATTGTCTCGCGGAAGCCGACTGGGTGATCGCCGTGCTGCACTATGGACTCAAACAGCCTCGCGAACAGATCATGAAGCGACTGATGACCGCCGTGAAGAATCCTCATGTGGACATCATCGGTCACTGCACTGGTCGCATGATCGGTCGTCGTGAAGGCGCGAATGTGAACTTCAAGGAACTGTTGAAAGCTGCGGCTGACAATCAGGTCATGATGGAGATCAATGCACATCCCAGCCGACTGGACCTGGATGATGTTCACGCTGCTGCAGCAAAGGACCTTGGCATTCCGATCGTGATCAGCACGGACTCCCACAGCGTCAACGGCTTCGACGTGCTTCAGTACGGCGTCGACCAGGCTCGCCGAGCCGGCCTGACGGCCGCCGATGTCGCGAACACCAAATCGCTGAAGGACTTCAGGAAGCTGATTAAGAAGTAGCTTCCGGCCTGTCTATGTCCGGACGAACCGATAACCAATGCCTCGCACGGTTTCGATCAGAACTCCGGCCCCTTTCAGCTTCTGACGCATCGATCGGATGTGAACATCGATGGTGCGTTCCAGAGCACCGGCGTCCTGGCCTCGCGAAACTTCGATGAGTTCCAGACGGGAAAATGGTCGGCCGGGCTGAGACATAAGTGTCCAGAGCATGCGAAACTCTGTGGGCGTCAGCTCCAGACGCTCCTCCTCAAAAGTCACGGTATGATTGATTCGATCGATCACAAGTCCTCCGCCGGAAAGAACACGGTTCCCCGGATTGGCGGTCTCCGTCTTTCGCAGCAGGGCCTGAATGCGCAGGAGCAATGGCTGAATGCGAAACGGCTTGGTGACATAATCGTCGGCTCCCATGCTGAACCCAACGATCTCATCCGTCTCCGAATCGCGAGCTGTCAGAATCATGATCGGAATGGATCTGGTTTTGGAATCCGACTTCAGTCTTCGACAGACCTGCAGACCATCCAGCCCTGGCAACAACAGGTCCAGGATCAAAAGATCCGGCAACGCCACCTGCGCGAACTCGAGGCCTTTGATGCCGTCTGATTCACGGAACATCAGGTAATTCTGTTTTTGCAGGTGAAACGTCAGGACATCAGCGATCGAATCATCGTCTTCGATCAACAGAACACGAGGTTGCATCCCGGCATCCTTACTGGTGTGCCGAGACAGAGCCTCGCACGGAAACGAACTCAGCAAGTCTCTCGAGGTGATGCTCTGAAGAAGCTCGGTTGGCATCAGATAACACTCCGGGAAGCAGGTCTTCTGCAAGGTCCGCGATTCCTGCAAGGCAGTGAATCACTCGGTGCAGCGGCAGCAGCACATCGGACGTTTGCGGGTTTTCGCGCAGATGGCCGTAGAGTTCTCGAAGAAGATCGTGCAGACGATCCCGGATCACCGCAGCTTCTGCCGTCAGATCTCGCGTTGAGCCCACAGGTCTGTTCCATGATGCGGCCAGAGCCGACCGGAGCAAACGAGTTGTGTCCAGTGTGATTGGAAACAATGCAGCAGGCACAACCGCATCGGGAATGAAGCTGAGTTCGCTTCCGCACGCTTCGATCTGATCAGTCATTTCGGCAACATTGAGCAGCGTGTGGACTGAATCAAGGACATTGGCGATCTGTCGAAGATGGATGGACGGCGGCCGGAATGTCTGCAGAAATCTGACACACTCCTCCTGAATCCGCTCTTTCCAGGCTCGTGCCTCGGTGCGACACGCACCGCGGAGTCGCCGCAACTGCGGCGTCTGCGACGACATAGAGGAAATGGCATTGCGGAGCCGAGTCTCCAGAAAATGGCAAAGCCCCACCTGATTTCGGGCCAGATCAAGTAGTTCCTGTTCAATCGACGATCGCATGAACACGTTCTCCTGTTAGGAAACAAAGATCACGTGAACAAAGTCGCACTCAACCTTTAACGAACAATGAAGGAATTGCGAAAGTCTGAGGAATTTCCCCTCTGAACGAATTTGCGGTCGGTTCGCCCTTCAGCAGGTGCAATTGTCCATCCAGGTCTTCGACAAGTCCGGAACAGCTCTCAACCCAGTCTCCGGTGTTGAAGTAACTGAAACCCTCCGAATGGACCGTGTCTGGCCTGTGGAGATGCCCGCACACAATGCCGTGAAAACCGCGCAACCGGGCATACCTTGAGGCCGTTGTTCGAAACTTCTTCGCGTGATTCGAAAGGAATCCGGTCGCTCGCTTGAGAAAGGCGAGAGCCGTTTCATTGCGAGAGCCTTCACGGTGGCTTTGCCGACCACCAGATCGGTCACATGCCAGCAGCATCTTGTAAAGGCAGGAAAGAACCCAGGTTGTGAATCGGCCAAATTTCTCGCACGGATCGAACTGATCCCCATGAGTGACCAGGATCCGGCGACCATCCGGAAGCAGATGATCGAATTCCCTGGAAAGCTCTATGCGATGAAGGCTTCCGGCCAGTGCTCGAAAGACCGGCTGTCGCAGAAACGCGTCGTGGTTTCCAATGGCAATTCGAATGTTCGTGCCGCTGCGAGAAAGATCAACAAGGCAATCCAGCAGGTCCGTACACTCCGGATACCAGTACCAGTCTCTCTGGAAACACCATCCGTCGATCACGTCGCCGACCAGATAAATCTGCTCGGGACGAAATCGTCGCAGGAACGAGAGCAGTGCCCCTGGCCGCGCGTAGCGAAACCCCAGATGAAGATCACTGAGGAATAGTGTCCGGACGGAAATGACATCCTTGTCCATGGCAGATCCCGGGAAGTACGAGTGGCAGTCGCACGGACATATCAATACCGTGTCAGCAAAGGAGACACGTGCTGACGAACAAACTCCGCATTCGTCCAGCCGAAGTGTCCACCGAAATTCCAGGCCTTCACCATGTTCAGGGAAAAGCGAATCTGATGCAGCACGGGCCCGCTGATCTCCTGAGCCTGTTCGCCTGCCTGTTGCCGAAATCCCAGTGCGCCGGCCGAGATTGCATGACGACGATCCATGGTCCCGAACAGCATCGTGCCCAGTCCAACGGCTGGAAGATCGAGCGGAGAGTAGAAGTTCCAGATTCCGAGCGTCGTCCGTTCGAGCAATCCCTGAATCGGATAATCCCTTGAGATAGCCGCCGCCATCAGGATCGCGGAGCTGATCTTCAGATCATTCAGACGTTCCAGAACAAAAAGCGCCATTCCCGCTCCGGCAGAATGACCGATCAGATGGACGGCTCCGTCCGGAAACTGTGTTCGGTAAGTCCTGATATGTTCAGCGATTCGTTCGGCCTGAAGGCGATTGTGAGACTGCATTGCCAGATGAAGCGGATTCCATGGTCGAAATCGTCTCCAGTCCATGACATGAATGGAATGTGACAGTTTCCCTGCGATCAGCCCCTGGACGATACTCTCATTGACCGTGCTGCTCCCTTCGATACCAGGAAGCACAATGATGAGCCCGTGCTCTTTGCGACAAACGGAACTCAGGTGCTTCTGTGAGCCAACAGCCTTGCTTCCAAAAGGAGCCAGTCCAAGACGAAGGAACGAACGCATTCCGAACCGATGTTTCGTGGACTGTGTCTCGTGATCATGCCGTTGAAATGGTAACAGCCTGGGCCCGATCAGAGTCGTCTGTTTCATCATCGCGATGTCCTTTCGCTTCAGCGGTCCGCTCTGCATGGTTCGTCACCACAGCCTGTGATGTCAGAAACCGGTGAGTTTCAGGCTCATAAGGCTGATGAACATTCCGAAAATCGCGCCAAGGATGACGTCGGTCGGATAATGCAGTCCAAGAATGATCCGAGACAGCGCGACCAGCAGCGTGAATACGGTCAGCGGAATCAGCAGGCCAGGAAACCAGGCCGTCGCAATAAACGTAAATGCAACTGCGTGCATGGTGTGACCGGATGGGAAGCTATATTCATCAAGAGCGGCCGTCGCCTGCCAGATCGCCTCATGCACAGCACCCGGTCTCGGACGCTGAGCAGCTCCTTTGACAAATCGATATGTGGAAAGTACCGCGAGTGCGGTTAGCCCCATATGAAGTGACGCACGGATTCCATAGAGCCCGTGAACACACGGTAGAATCAGCATCAGGGAATACCAGAACCGACCGTTTCCCAGTTTGCTGATCATCGTGAAAAACGTGCGGATCACTCGCCAGTTGAGACTGCGATTCAGTAACACCGTCACTGCACGGTCCCAGGCGAGAAGTCGATCCGTCGCGGTCTGCCGCAATCTCTGCTTCACTTTCCCTTCCCCTTCAACATCGTACATCATTCCCTGAAGTACTGCGGGACAGCCAGACAACATCAACCATGGCTTTCAATCCACTGAAGAGTGTCGTCCGACAGCATGAAGTTTTTGCGTCGATCTGAATGCGTTTCCTGTGAAAACTCCGTTGAAAATTCTTCATGTACCTGGCATTTGAACCAACTCACCGGCAGAGGCAGACACGGCAGGCATCTGCTTCTTTTGTGCCCTCAGGCGATTTCGTCTGAACCTTGATGCGATTGCAAATGCCTGAACAAGAACCTTCGTGCAGGCGGATGCCGGAAAGGCAACAATGTGATTTCGGGGCACTTCGGACTGTTTCCGGATAGTCTGCTCGTAGTAATGACGAACAACTGATGCAGCATCACTCCATGTCTGCCTGCCGGCCTCTTCGAGAGAATTCTTCGCGAGACACTCCCGCAGATCGGCCTGTTCGACAAGCTGACGAACATAAGCGGCACCATCCTTTGCACTGCCCGGCGGAAAAAGAAACCCGGTTCTTCCTGGACTGACCAGACTGCGAACACCGCCGGCCGCTGCAGCAACAACGGGCAATCCGGAAGCCATGGCTTCCAGAATAACGTTGCCCATCGTCTCCGTCTCTGAGGCATACAGGAAGACGTCTGAAGACGCATAGGCGGACGCCAGCTCTGAACCACTCAAATAACCTGGAAATGTGACTGACAGTCGCGAAAACTGGCGCTCAAGCTTCTCCCGATCGGGGCCGTCGCCGACGATTGCCAGCCGTGCGTTAGGAACTTGGTCCATAATGTCCGCGAGCAGACCGACATTCTTTTCCGGTGCAAGCCGTGAGACGCTCAGGATGAGAGGACATTCAGGATGGTTCCCCGAAAGTCGACAGCGCATTTCGATACTGGCTTTCGATGGCGAGAATGCCTCGGAATCAACAGCCGGGGGCCACAGAGAGACACGTTCAAATCCACGCTGCTTCAGGTCGTCAACCATAGAGGCTGAGACGGTCAGGTTGCAGTCCGCAATATTGTGATACTGTTTCGTGAGCCACCATAAGAGTGCCGAAAGTGGACGCAGCCCGGCATATCTTCGAACAAATTCCCCGTACAGAGTATGGAACGAAAACAGTGCCGGTAGCTGCGGCATCGCGTGGCCCAGAATATCTGCGCACTGAAAGCCAAATGCAAACGGGTTCAGATAATGAACGATGTCAGGCTGAAACTGTGCCAGCTTTGTAACCAGCGAATGATCTGCTCGCCCAATGTGATACTCGGGATAACAGGGACACGGAAATGACTCGAACTCCACCATCGGAACTGGCGAACTTCGATCAGCAGGGACCTGCGGGCAAATCACAAGAACTTCGTCGCCGGCCCTGCGGAGTTCCTCAATCAGGTGCATTGTGCGTCGAACAACACCATCGATCTTCGGCAGGTAAACTTCGCAGACAACTGCAATCCGCATGGTCCTGACCCTCACCGTTGCAGAAAAGGAAAGAAGCGATGTCTGAAAACAAGCACTCAGATCGCTTCCGAATCAAGCTTCCGGCTTTCTCGCCACCGCAAGCACGATGTTGTGATGATCGACAACCGGAAAGACCAGGCGGTCCAGAACAGCCTGCTGCCATCGTCGAGCCTTGTGCAGCCCGATTTCCTCGATGAATGGTGTGAGCCAGCCTCCGAGATAGGCATAATCCATGAATTCGGCGAAGTTCCTGAATCGCAGTTCGGGTTCATAGGTTTCGATCTGACAGATCTCAAACCCAGCGACCTTCATCGCTGCCTCCACTTCTCGCTGATCTGCCGGACAGATCATGCCCTGAAGTGCAGGACCGCGTCCGCCAAACAGCAGCCTGATCAGAGGATTTGCGGCACGCCTCTGCAATTCTCGGTATCCGGCGCTGGTTCCGCCAACGAACGACCAGAAGCCGCCTGGGGCCAGTTTGCTGAAGATCACCGGCGCGATATGACTGATGGGGACGAATCCCGTGACGAAATGCGTTGCCGCAAGGTCGAACTGATCGCTGCCAAAGTGTCTTTCGAGGTTGGCACCATCATCGATGGCCGCAACAAGGTCAGGGAGTTTCTCCTGTGCGATCGCGGCCATCTTTTCGGAGATATCCAGTCCAAATGGCTCGATGGCACGCGACGAGATGTTTCGAAGCTTCTGCAGGAACATCCCGGTTCCCATTCCCACATCGAGTACCTTCATGGGCGGAAGCACCCCGGAGAGAATGGCTTCCTGTTCAAGATGAAGGATGGCCCGATCCAGTGATTTCCCGGTTGTAAACTGGGGATCAAGATCATACTGGCCGGAAATGACTTCGTCGTACTGACGCTGAATGACGGCTGACTCCATTGACCGCGATCTCTCCCTGAGTGGCATTCGTTGATGAGCTGAATGTCTGTGACGTCGGATTCGCAACGAGCAGATCATTCTTTCTCAATACAATAAGATCTGAGCAGGCTCATGAACTTTGCAAGGCCTGCATTAAGAACCCGCTTAGACCTCGTTCAATTCCTGTGAAGTCGGGAATTTCAGCATTTATCAACGTTAAGTTCACGAATGCTTAAGGATGGCTTAACTCATCCTTCGCAGAGATCGTCGATGTTTCGGTGTGCGGAAACCATTCCCGCAGTAGTGCCGATCGGACATCGAGGATGAACTGTGGCCGTCCTGACCGAGTATGACTGTGACATTGCTGTCATCGGAAGCGGTGCAGGCGGCGGGACACTTGCCGCCTGCTGTGCCGCAATGGGAAAAACGGTCCTGCTGCTCGAACGCGGCGGCGTTCTGTCTGAATTGCTCACCCCCGATGGTCGGCAGGATGAGTATCGTACCGTGATTGCGAAACAGCCATATGATGATCGGCCGTTTCGAGTCGGAGATCATTTGACGCGGTTGTATACGGGCGGAGTTGCAGGTGGAGGCACAGCCGTCTTTGG
The DNA here is from genome assembly GCA_964538835.1 of uncultured Chitinophaga sp. Taxonomy (GTDB): domain Bacteria; phylum Planctomycetota; class Planctomycetia; order Planctomycetales; family Planctomycetaceae; genus SXXK01. Next base: position 25,140 of record CAZIGZ010000008.1, read on the forward strand.
CGGTGCTATGGTGCGGCCGGAGCCGGGCGACTTTATCCCCGGTCGATATTACGGCGATCGATTGCCCGTGGCTGTTCATGAGTGGCCAGTTTCGTGGGAGTCTTTTCATCCATGGCTTGAGCGGGCCGAACGTCTGTATCGCGTCGCCGATTCACCCGCAGAAGCGGAATCCGCGGAGTCATCTGCGGGCAGCAGCCCCGGTCTTCCTCTTGCCGAAGTCAATCAGCGCCTCTGGAAAGCAGCGTGGCAGTGCGGCATGAACCCCAGGAGACTTCCCCTGGCCATCGATTCCTCCCGCTGCCTTCGCTGTGATCAGTGCGCGGGCTTCCTTTGCCCAACCGGGGCTCGACGAACGTCTTTTCAGCTGGTGCAGGAAGCTATCGCAGCTGGTGCACAGATTCAGGTCCGAACAAACTGCGAAGTGCAGAGAATCGAACGGTCGGTGGCCGGCCGGGTTGGTGGACTGTGGATCGCGGACCGCCTGAGTGAACAGCGATCATTTGTTCGAGCCAGACGTTATGTGCTGGCTGCCGGAGCGATCGCGTCTTCAGCTCTGCTGCTGAAGTCCGGCTTCGAGCATCCGATGATTGGACGCAATCTCATGATGCACTACTCACCGATCGCGACGGGCCTGTTTCCTTTTCGAACGAATGCCGACCGTACGTTTATCAAGCAGCTGATGTTTTCGGACTGTTACTACGGGACCAGTGACCTGCCTGAGAAGATGGGCATCATTCAGTCATTACCCGCTCCTGGCCCAAAGCTCCTGGCAAAAAACGGCTTTGCGTGGATGCCTGAAGTCGTTCGCAAGGCGCTCAGGGCACGCATGCTTCCACTGGTTGGCATTATCGAAGATCTGCCCGATCCTGCGAACCGAGTCCAGGTTGAGAACGATGGAACAATTCGAATTGAACATCAGTTCTCCTCATACGATCGCGAACGCGGAGCTGCCCTGACACGCAGAATGGTCGAACTGCTGCGAAGGGCAGGTGCGTGGTATTGCGACGCAGGACGTGTTCCCTCGGCGGAACATGTGGCCCATCAATGCGGAACGCTTCGATTCGGAAATTCTCCGCAGCACGCAGTCCTCGATCCGGAATGTCGCGTCTTTGGCTTCCCGGATCTTTCTGTGGCAGACGGAAGTTTCATGCCGGTTTCATTGGGCGTTGGCCCTTCCTTAACAATCGCCGCCAATGCTCTCCGCATTGCAGAGCGACTTTGCGAAGAGGTCTGAGTTCATGGCAGAACAGAAATTCGAACAGCCGGCGCGACTGGGCGCCTGGCAGATCTGGCTCGAACAGATTCGACAGGCCAGAAAAATCCATGGCGGGTTCATTGGGCTATTTGCTGCGTCACTGGCAGTCTGGCTTTCACGTGTTCCTGTTCCCACAGCGATGCTTCGACGAAAGGTGTTCTCAATGCTCTACGGAACCAAGTATCCGGCTCTGGATGAATCAGAACTGGAGAAGCCGCTGGAAGAATTTCGATCCGTAAACGAGCTGTTTGCTCGTGGAGTCCGCGCGGAATGTCGTCCGATCTCTGCGGATCCGGACGTGCTGGTTTCGCCGGTCGATGGAACCGTCCAGGATCAGGGGACTCTTCGGAACGATACAGTCCTGACCATCAAGGGACTTCGATATACGCTGGACTCACTTTGCCCGCAAATCGAAACGCAGCCGTTTCGCGACGGACGATTCGCAATCATCTTTCTGTCTCCGCGCGACTGCCATCGAGTCTTTTCACCGGCAGAGGGTGTGCTTGAACGACTCGTGCACGTTCCGGGCCATCGGCTGCTGGTCCATCCGACTCACCAGGTGCCGGAGTTTCCGGTCTTTGCGCTGAATGAACGGCTCGTGATGCAGATGGCGACTCCCTTCGGAAAATGTCTCGTCATCATGGTGGCGGGCTGGGGCGTTGGTCACATCACACATCCGTTTCGTATCTCTCGCCGCTTCAGTGCTCGCAACGTTTCTGTAACGGAACTGGATCCTCCGCGAGGCTTTGATCGAGGAGAGTGGATGGCCACGTTTGAGCTCGGCTCCACGGTCATCCTGATTACTGAAAAAGACCGGATAACCACAAGCTTCATCAATGCAGACGACCCTCTGCGATTCGGTCAGCCACTGTTTGGGCGGATTCCGGACGGCCCGCAGCCAGGAATTATGGAATAGTCACGATCATGAACATTGTTCACTCACAGGCGAATGGTGCTGCCAGGCTGGCGACTGCGAGCACGCGCGTCCGCCTCGTGCTGGCAACGGATGGCTCATTCGGTTTCGGGCCACTGATTCAGCTGCTGACGGGACAGCCATCGCCAGTGAGTCAGCGGGTACTCCTGCTGCGCGAAGCACTCGGATGTCACACGACATGCCGATTCGAGATTTCCCGATCTTCGCTTGCCGAAAGTGATGAACTGGAGATCGTGGTCTTTGTGGATTCCGCGGCCACCGTCCGCGATGTTCTGCCTCTGGTTCGGGAGATTCTCTGTTTCCATAGCCGCCGTGTGCAGTGCGTTGTGGTTGTGGAGAGCCTCGCGATTCACCAGTCGGATTCACATGCAATCGCGATGGAGAAGTTCCTGATCCAGGCGCTGAGGCCGCTGGTATCCCGGCTGTCGCTGTTGAGAACCGGTCACCTCTGCTGGAACGGCGCTGATGCATTGAGCGTGCCCGTATGGCTTCGCAAGCTTCTGCCAGAACACCTGACATCGACATTCGTCGAGTTGAGTCACCTTCAGACAGCGATCGATGATTTGCTCAGACCGGAGGAACCCCCGAACGGCGCGGGAATGCTGTTTCGTGTCCCGTGCCTCCGGATCTCCATTCCTGGTCGCAGAATTCCGTTATGCGAATCACCGGCAACACTGAAGCCGGGCAATCTCTCCCGCAATTCTGACGAGGCCGCGATTCCCGATCGGTTGCCGTCTGCAAGAAAGCCGTCGCTCACCAGCCTGGCGTTGCGCAGACTCACCGGGATTTCAGCCTGGCTATTGAAGGCTGTTTCCCCGTTTCTTCAGCAGCTGACACCATGTGAACTGAGACCTCGTACAGTGCAGGAACTGCTAAGCCTTTGCCATCGGTACAGTCAGGCGGATATCCAGATCGCGGGCTACAACAACGGTGTTCATCATTTCGGCTGGGAATTCCCCGGGAAAACTGTTGTCTCGACAACCCGCATCGAAGGTCGTATTCGCGTTTCTCGCGATCGAATAACGGCGGATGCAGGAAAGACTTTGTTCGACTGCATACAGGCCCTGAAGTCGACGGATCGCGAATTCTGCGTTGTTCCAAACTACTCGTTCATTGCCATGGGGACACTTTTCTTTGTTCCCATTCATGGTTCCGGAAGCCGCGTTTCCACGATGGGCGAAACGATCGAGAATGTTCTTCTCTATCACCGTGAAACAGGCGAATTCGTTTCGGCCCGCCGTGGAAGCAGTGTCTTTCAGGAGGCGATGTATCATCGAAGTTCCCCATGGATCGTACTCCGACTCACGCTGAGAACTCAGGCAAGACAGAATCTGAAAGTCGAAACGAAGATCCTTGAAGATCCATCATCGGCGGAACTCTGTGACCAGCTTCGGAATCCAGAGGCTTCGCATGTGGAGATTCGCAAGACACGAGCTGCTGACTCGAAGGTCACGGTTCGCGCCTATTACTCTGGAGAACAGGCCGATTCGGGTTCCGCACAACGAACGACGACAGATCTTCCGCGTGATCAGATTGGGCGACTCTGGGATCGAATTGAACAAACGCCTGTCCTTTCGACTTTGTTTCACTGGTACGTCCGGACATGCGCCTTCCACACAGAACTGCTTCTGACAGCGCAGGAATTCGAAGTGTTCTGGGTACATCATCGATCATTGCCGGTTTCCAAGATTCAGATTCGACAGATGAACCAGGATGGAATGCTGCACTCTCCCTGCCGAAGCGAAAACCTTGTTTCGGTAGACCTTTTCATGTCCAGGAGGAATCACGATGTCTTCTGCAGGTTTATCTCGGACTATCTCCCGAACGCCCGACACAATCCGGGCAAGCAAAGTCCAGGAACTCGCGGGATCGGGACGGCGAATACATGATCCGGAAGCACTCCTCGAAACTGCCGAACAGTTGATTCGGCTGAGGATCCCGAATTTCCTTCGACTCTATCTGAATCCGTGGGTCGGCCGGACATGTGTTGTCCTGAGCGAACTCGTGCGTCAGCTCTTTCCATCTGCCAGCAGAGCCCCGAGGTATCCGACGTTTCTTGCCAACTCCGGTGAAGAAGCTCTGAGCGGAGCAGTCAAGCTGACAAGATTCAGTCATTATCTGAAGGGGCAAACTGCCCCCTGCTCAGTTGCACTCCTTGGTGATCTCTGGCCTGTCGGTTTTGCAGAACTGTCTCTCCGCACGGACTTCGATTCCAGCGACTCAGCTGTTGCACGACTGGAACTGCTTCCGGCAGTGCATACGCTGTCTCTTCAGCAGCTGGATCATTTGCCTGATTATCACACTGTCGCTGTTCGACGACATGACGCCGTCGAAAACTCTGCTGACCTGAAGGAGGCACTTCAGGCGTTTCGCAGTCTGCCCGGCCGACAGCTGATTGTTGTCACCGAATCAGCGGATCTTCAGTCTGCCACTTCTGCATCGTTGTGCGACTTGAGTCCGGACATTGTTGTCTTCGATGAATCCTGGACTCAGCATCAGGTTCCATTCGGCGCATTCAGTGCACGACCAGATCTCTATGCGGCATGGATGAAGCGGGGAATGTCAACGTTTCATTCCACAACGTTTCAGCCAAACACGATTTCAACTGCCCACTTCCTGAAATGCATGGAGATATTTGCTCCTCAGCTGATGCAGAATCTTCACGAAGAACTGGAGACGCTGCTGCTGGATCATCGCCAGCTCCGGCGCACCTATCGTGAACTCTTCAATCCGTCACTGGAACGCATGATCAAGGCAACCGGGTTTGACGAGGAGGAAGTCACGGCCACCGGTCACTATGTTCGTGTTGGCTCGCGGAGGCTGTTTGACGGCATCGGCGGGGTCGCATGCAGCCTCCGCGGCCATAATCCCGAGAACTGGCATACTGAGATTCGTGAAACTGCATCGACGAGTGCCCGTGATGCGGTTCAGGCTTTCCTCAATGAACGCACTGGACTGCGGCATCATGTCCCTGCAGTAAGCGGTGCCTCTGCAGCAGAAAATGCCCTTCGTATGTCACTGGCAGCACTGTGGCCCCGAAAGCACGTCGTTGTTCTTCGAGGTGGCTTTGGCGGAAAGACACTGCTGGCCCTGACCGGTACCGAAAAGCGGCGGTATCGGATCGGGTTGGATCCGCTTTATCCACATGTCAACTACCTGAACCCGTTTGCCGCCGACGCAGTCGATCAACTGATCAGCATCTGTGACAAAAAGGATGTTGCTGTTATTCAGCTTGAACTCATTCAGGGTGTCGGTGGTGTTCGCGAGATTCCTGGAGCTTTGCTGGAGGCAATCAGCGAACTTCGTCGCCACCAGGGATTCTCGGTTTTCATCGACGAGATTCAAACGGGCATGTTTCGAACCGGGCCGTTCCTGCGATCAATGGTCAAGCCTCTGTCACCGGATTTCGTCACCATCGGCAAAGGCGTAAGTGACATGATGTTTCCCTTTGCCCTGACTCTGTATTCAGATCGAATGCAGTACCTGATGCACACTCGATGTCCGGATTTGCCGCAGGAACTTTCTCAGGCATCTGCCTTTGAGACAGGTTACCGATGCCTGCTGAACGCCCTTTCGCTGGAACAACTTCAAAACCTCGATCAACATGTGTACGAGTCTGGTGCCATGTTCAGAGTGATGCTGCGTGAACACATCGGCAGGGCCCCGTTGGTTCGTGATATTCGTGTCTTCGGACTGCTGATCGGAATCGAACTGAACGTTTCATCTTCGTTCCCCGGTCGATGCGGGCTCAATGTCCCGCAGTTGATTATGCTGCAGATGATGAATGACCCGGTCTTCCCGTTGCTTATGGGATTTTGTCAGTACGAACCAAACGTGCTGAAATTCACACCGCCGCTTTCTATCCGACCGGAAGAAATCGAAATGTGCTGTCGGACAATCGCTGCGGCCGTGAAAACTTCGCCGCTGAAGCTGATAACGACGGCACTAAAGGCTGGTGTTCGCCTGTTGCGGCGGTGAGCCAGTTGCAAACAATTTTCCGTGGAAGTTTCTTCGAGGATTCCTGATCCATGAAGCCTGAATGTTCCGGTCCGCGAACAAGCCTATGGTCGGCCAACTTCGCAGAACTGTTTTCTCGTCACTTGTGCCGCCACGGCGAATTCGGCATCAATGTCCTGCATCTGATTGCCGTCTATGGAATCTACCTGTCGGTTTATGCCCTGGTTTCCACCGTTTTCTCGATACTGGGTCCGGAATTGAACTGGCTGATTCGTTCCGCCATTCTGTTTGCAGCCTCCGTGCCCTACCTGATTCTGATGTTCCGAAATCTCTCTGGAATGGTGCTTCTACTGGTTGTTGTGTCCATCCTGTCCCTCTGTGTTTTCGGTGCTCTGCTTTTGGTCGTGCCCTGGTGGCTGCATCTCCTGCTCATCCCGGTATGGCATCGTGTTCAATTGTGGAGTCACCGTATCTACTGCCGGGAAAAGGACATGACTCATTTTGCCGAGAAGTATCCGAAAGGGATGAAGTTGTTCGTGCTTCTGTCAGTCTACGAACTTCCGATTCTGCTGAACTTCTTTTTAAAGGGTGAGAGCGAATCGCAGTCCACTAGCAATCCTTCGAATTCAGTGTCAACTTTGACGGTCTGAGGTTGAGATACGCCTCGTAGAAGTGAGGTTTTCGGGAGATCTTAATGGCAAGCCGATGCAAGATTACTGTTGACGACATCTTTGACGTTTTCCACGAACGCGGAAATCGCCATTACGGCGAGAACGTCAGCGAACTAGAACACGCTTTGCAAACAGCGGAGTTTGCTCGTCAGTATGGCGAAACAGATGCTATGATTGTCGCCTGTCTGCTTCACGATTATGGCCACATGCTGCATGATCTCGGCGAAGACATTGCCCGTAAAGGCGTTGACGCCCGTCATGAAGAACTTGGTGCCGTGCTGCTGGCTGACACGTTTCCCGAAGAGATACTCGAACCCATCCGCCAGCACGTTGCATCAAAACGATATCTGTGCTGGAAGGAAGCTCATTACCTGACTGGCCTGACCGAGTCGTCGCGACGAAGCCTGGAACTTCAGGGCGGCCCGATGTCGGATCAGGAAGCACACGATTTTGAAAGTCTGCCGCACTTTGAATCCTGTGTGCGACTGCGCCGATACGACGATATGGGCAAAGTCCCGGGCATGCTCACAGCGACACTTGAGAGTTATCGTTCACTCATCCAGAAGTTTCTGAACGAGTAATGCTGTCGTTCTTGAGCAGCCTTTCGATTTCCGGTAAACACATTCTTCCATATCAAGAGGTCTTTTCCATGACTCGTATTGATCAGCGACTCCGCAGGTTTCAGCAGTCTCGCCGCCAGATGATTCTGGCTGGTGCTTCGATGGCCGCACTTTCAATGCTGGGGCGAGAAGTGCAAGGATTGCCTTTGCGTCGTCTGTCGTTTGTGAACAATCCGTTTTCTCTGGGAGTTGCATCAGGAGATCCGGACAGCAACAGTGTTGTGCTCTGGACGCGTCTGGCGCCATCTCCCATGGATGGTGGCGGGATGACTCCGGAAACAGTGGAGGTACAGTGGGAGATCGCAGCAGATGAAGGCTTCCGGACAATCCTGCAGAGTGGCAAGGCTCTGGCGACTCCTCAGCTGGGCCATTCTGTTCATGTCGAGGTGAACGGACTGAACCCGGAGACATGGTACTGGTACCGATTCCATTGCGGTGATGCGACAAGCCGCACCGGCCGAACCCGCACGATGCCGATCAGCACAGCATTGCCTTCTCAGCTGCGTTTTGCCTTCGCCTCATGTCAGCACTACGAGACGGGTCTGTACACGGCCTATGAACACATGGCGAAGGAGCCACTCGATCTGGTACTGCACCTTGGCGATTATATCTACGAATACGCCGGCATCGATGAACGCGTTCGAAAGCATGCCGGCAAAGAGATCGTGGCGCTCGATGACTACCGGACCCGCTATGCTCAGTATCGCCTTGATACACACCTTCAAACCATGCATTCGTTGTGTCCCTGGGCCGTTGTGTGGGACGACCATGAATTCGACAACAATTGTGCCGGCGATATTTCCGAAGAAGCGAATGTCTCTCGGGATGATTATCTGCTGCGGCGAGCCAACGCATATCAGGCCTACTATGAGAGCATGCCGCTTCGCCGGTCAGCGCTTCCCACAGGGCCGGACATGATCCTCTATCGAACCATCGACTTCGGCCGGCTGGCACGATTGGAAATGCTGGACACCCGACAGTATCGCACCGATCAGCCCAACGGAGATGGTCTGAAGCCGCTGGAAGGAGACGTGCTGAATCCAAATGCGACGCTGCTGGGACAGCAACAGGAACGCTGGCTCATGGCCGAACTTCTGCGATCACGGGCATCATGGAACGTGCTGGCTCAGCAGATCATGATGGCACGAGTCGATCGCGATCCTGCACAGGAAGCCAGATTCAGCATGGACCAGTGGGCCGGCTACGACGTCGCGCGCAAGCGTCTGCTCAGTTTCCTGGAGACTCGCAGAGTCCCCAACCCGGTTGTTCTGACCGGCGACATTCATTCCAACTGGGCGAACGATCTCAATGTGGACTTCGACAGCGAACAGTCGCCTGTCGTCGCTGCAGAGTTTGTTGGGACGTCAATTTCATCGGGCGGCAACGGGACTCAGGCCCCGAAAGGCCAGGCCGAAATGCTGGCTCAGAATCCCTTCGTGAAGTTCCAGAACGCGGAACGCGGATACGTCAGCTGCACGGTCACTCCGAAAGAATGGAAGAGCGACTACCAGGTCGTCGAGTACGTCGACAAGCCCGGCGCCCCACTCATCACCCGCGCGTCCTTCGTCGTCGAAGCCGGCCAGCGAGGCCTCCGAAGAGCATAGCCACTCGCGCGCAACAAGGATAAATCCACAAGTAAAAACACTATGTTTTTGGGTCAAGGTGCCTGGCACCTGAACTCAAGGATCAACTACTGATCAGTTCGGACACCAATACGAATGTTCACCGGGCTCTGGGCGTCCTTTACGGCCTCGTGGACCTGATGTAAGGGGTACCAGCGGGTGACCATGTCTCGAAACGGGAAGGTCTCGGCGCTGTGCAGGAATTGGATGGCTGCGGAAAGATGGGTTGGGCCGTAGTTGTGGATGCCTCGAATGGTCAGGTTCCGTCGGACGATCTGTTCGAGGGCAAGGGGAACCGGGTCAGACGGAAAGACGGCACCGACAAGGACCATCGTGGCCCCCAACCGCAGCTGGGGCCAGAGCGACCGGAAGGCATCCGGTGCTCCGGAGACCTCCAGTGCCAGGTCGACTCCATGTCCATGTGTCGTTTCACGGACCACTGAGGGAAGATCGTCGGGGGCAACCGCGTGCGTCGCGCCAAAGGAAGAGGCTTGATGCCGACGGAACTCTGATGGATCCACAACAATGACACCTTCAGCATTACGGGATCGCGCGATTGCGGCGGCGGTCAGGCCGAGCAACCCCGCTCCGGTGATGCAGACCACTTGATGACGCAAAGTCTCGAACGACTCCATGGCGGCCACGATCGTTGCAGTAGCGCAGCTGGCGGGACAAACGGTTTCGACATCCAGTGCATCCGGAACGCGAAGGATGGCCGTTCCTTCGGCCAGGAGACAATGTTCCGCAAGCCCTCCCAGAAGTTCATAGCCAGGCCGAAACGCCTCATGGCCGTACTTCACAGACCTTAGACACTTCTGAGGAAGCTGACGCTGGCAGTAGAAACACTTTCCGCAGGACGCCACGATACTCCAGACGACACGACATCCCTCTGTGAGCACCTCGCCATTGACATCCGCGCGAAGTGCACCGGGACCAAAGGCCTCGATGCGCCCAACGATCTCGTGTCCGAGGACAGTCGGCACAGGGACTCTTCGCCGGCCTTCGATACTGTGAAGATCACTGCCGCACAGAGTACACGCTTCAACTCGAACGAGGACTTCTTTTCCCTGAGGGCTGGGCGTGGGAATTTCCTTCAGCACAAGCTGCCCGGGAACGCCCTCAAACACGGCGGCTTTCGATTTTCTAAGCATTCTTGTTCTGATCCTCGATCGCCTGACGAACCTGGTTCGTCACTGCCAGAATCCTGGCGGAGCCAAAGTACCAAAGACTGAAGATTGTCAGGATGATGGAGCATCCGGCAGTGATCCAGCAGGCGGCCACAAAGAACGGAAGGAAGTTTCCATCCTGATGAAACAGGTTCTTGTAGAACATGCAGCCAACGTATCCAAGGTACCCTGTCGAATCCGCGAGATACATCAGAAAGCCCACGTTGCCTCGGCTGCGAGTCATCGCGATCAGTCTTTCGAACACCGTTGCATGGACGGCGACATACGGAAGATAAAGACCAAGTCCGATCAGCACCATAAAGGAAAAGGCGGCGATTCCGGACGAGCGGAGGCTCAGTGCGGCGACGATCATCACGAACCCCGCGAGGCATGTCAGCAGCGAAATTCTGAATGCCATACGATTGTTGTGAACCAGCACCAGGCAACCATTGACAATCAGCACACCCAGTGCGACCAGGATCTCGGACGTGGTGAAGGTCGATGGTGCGGCTGGTTCACCAAGCCCCTTCCAGATTTCCGTTGCGAAGTCCGCTCGAAGGCTCCGAAGAATCGTCACCAGAAGGTACATCAGCACAATCGCCGCCAGACCGGTCCCAAACTGTCGCATCATGAGCCAGCGGTCGTCTCGACCCATCTGGACTCGTTCTGCTCGTTCGGTGATATCCTGCTCAGATGGAGGTGGCGTTTTCACAAGAACCGAAACGGCCAGCAGCAAAGGCACGACAAAAAGTGCACCGGCGGCCGCGGGCATCCAGTCCTCGGCGATTCCGGCATTCAGCAGCCACGCCCCAACGGACTTTGTCGCACCGTCCGCGAGAATAAAGCTGGCACACAGTCCGGCGGACAGTGCTTCTGACACACGGCGACCTTCAAGGAACCCCATAACGAGGCCAAACACCATCCCAAGCGGCACGCCGTTGAGAAACATAAAGACGGCGTTCCAGGGTCGTGGTGTCAGACCGAACAGGATCAGGGCCACTTCGCTGATTCCGATCAGCATCAGCAGGACGCGAGCCCTTGCGGTGGCTCGCATCTCCGAGATCACCTTGATTCCCATAAACTTGGAGAGCGCGTATCCAAGGACCTGAGACGTCACCAGCAAGGACTTAAAGCTCAGGCCGAACGTCGTTGTTCCGGAAAACTCCGCGGCAGTAAACGGCTTTCGAAACGCATACATGCAGAAGTAAGTGCTGAACGCCGCGACAACCGCGGAAACAGCCCACCATGACTGACGGAGATGCTGCTGATGGTTTAAAGGAGGACGATCATCAGCCATGGGCAGGGTCTGAAAGTGGTGCGAATCGTGTCACATGACGCCTGGGCGGGTACTCTGAATCTGATGAAATCCGTACGGCATCTGAGAACACAGACTCAGCCAACTTCAGATCCACCAGAACAGGTCACACGAGTTTCGGCTGTTTTGTTAAGAACGCGTGTAGACCATGGCGACAGGACTGAACTCCTGATCCCGCCTGCCGATAGACTCCGGAAAAGAACGTCATCCCTTCGGGATGAACCGAATACATGCGACCGGAAAAAGAACCGTGAAACCCAGGAAAGTAGCCATCATCGGCGCTGGCATCGTCGGGCTTGCTCACGCATGGTCTGCGGCTGATCGAGGCTGTGAAGTCACCGTCTTTGAGCGTCACGCGAAAGCCAGCAGCGCGTCCATCAGAAACTTCGGCATGGTCTGGCCGATCGGACAGCCACCCGGAAAACTCTACGATGCCGCGTTGGTCAGTCGAAAGCGATGGCTTGCTTTGGCCGATGACTCACCCATGTGGGTCAATCCGTGTGGCTCCATCCATCTGGCTCACCGAGAAGACGAATGGACGGTGCTGCAGGAATTTGCGGAACGTTCCTCTTCACTGGGAATCTCATGCGAATTGATGACGGCGGAACAGGTCAGTGCCAGGACCCCGGCCGCCAATACTATCGGGCTTCTTGGAGGTCTTTTTAGCCCACACGAACTGTGCGTCAATCCGCGTGAAGCGATTCGATTCCTTCCAGTCTGGCTGACTCAGCGCCGTAAAGTTCGCTTTGAGTTCAACACGACGATTGTCGACGTGGACGCGGTCGAGTCCGGGCCGGGCGTGTCGATTCGAAGTTCCGCCGGGGATCGTTATGACTTCGACATGGTCATCGTGTGCGGTGGTGCTGATCTGCAGACACTGTTTCCGGAAGTCCTTTCAGCCTCGGGACTGAAGCTCTGCAAGCTGCAGATGATGAGTATTCGCGATTACGAAACCGGCTGGCGTATCGGTCCTCATCTTGCCAGCGGACTGACGCTGCGGCACTATCGCAACTTCGAAATCTGTCCGAGTCTGGATGCTTTGAAGAAGCGAATCGCTGAAGAGACTCCGGAACTGGATCACTTCGGAATCCATGTGATGGCATCCCAGAACAATTACGGCGAGATCATTCTTGGTGACTCGCATGAGTACGGCAACGCGATTGAGCCCTTTGACAAAACACTGATCAATCGGCTGATCCTGCGAGAACTGCAGAAGATCCTGAATCTGCCGGACTGGACGATCGCGGAGACATGGCACGGAATCTACGCAAAGCATCCATCTCTGCCTGCTTTTGAAGCCAGCCCGCTGCCAGGAGTTCGAATATTCACGGGCACTGGAGGCGCTGGGATGACAATGTCCTTTGGCCTGGCGGAACGATGCTGGGATCGATGGCTCTCTGATGAGGAACAGTCTGTATGAAACCGTGGCAGGGCGTAAAGGCCGTACTCTTTGACTGGGCCGGCACAACGGTCGATTACGGAAGCCGGAGTCCGACGCAGGTGTTTGTGGAGATCTTTCGACGTCGTGGTGTCGAGATCACAGTCGAAGAAGCGCGTGGGCCGATGGGGCGCGCCAAACATGAACACATCGCGATGGTTGCGTCGCTGCCCCGAATCTCTGCCATGTGGCGGGGTGTTCATGGTCGAGATGTGAACGAAGATGACATTCAGGCGATGTATCACGACTTTCTGCCGCTGCAGAAGGAGATTCTTCGCAAAGGAAGCGACGTGATTCCCGGGGTTGCGGAAACAGTCAGCATCCTTCGCAGAAACGGCATTCTGATCGGTTCAACAACGGGCTACACTCGAGAACTGATGGAGGTCGTTGTTCCCATCGCCGCAGAGCAGGGCTATGCGCCGGATGTTGTCATCTGTTCTGATGATGTGCCCGCAGGACGCCCTGCACCGTGGATGAATCTGCTTGCGGCTCAACGCCTGGGAGTCTATCCGATCAGCAGCATTGTCGCCGTGGATGACACGCCCGTTGGGATTGAAGCGGGCCGCAACGCCGGTATGAGAACCATTGGTGTGACTCTCACAGGCAATCTGACCGGCCTTTCAGAATCCGAAGTGCAGGGGCTGACAGAAGTCGAACGAGACCGCATTATGGCGACGGCCGGTGATGCGTTCACTCAGGCCGGCGCCGATCTTGTGCTGCCATCCGTTACCCGGCTGCCAGGGGTTCTGGGGATTCACTGAGTCTTCAGCGAGACTTCCGATGCGAGCAGATCCAGCACCGCGTCGATCATTCACTGGCTGGTTCGTTAACACTCGCTGGTGCGTCAACCCTGACAGGCTCGTCAACCCTGACAGGCTCGTCAGCGATGACGCTCACAGACTTCGATTCGGCAGCAGGCTGATTCTGCTTCTTTGCTTTGGAATCGCGATCGTCCTTTTGCTGGCCTTTGGGCTCTTTTGCTTCCGGCTTCGAAGACTCCTTTTTGACTTCTGCAAAGAAGCCATCCATCCGCCAGCTCTTCAGCCGGTTGTCTTCTCCGGATGACAGCAGATACTTGCCGTTACCAGAGAAGGACATGCCAGAAACCGGTCCCGTGTGGGCGGGAAACTGCCGCGGTTTTCGAACAGGAACCCGCAGATCCATGGCCCAGATAACGCCTTCTGCGTCACCAGCGAGAGCCCAGTTGCCGTCCGGAGAAAATTCGACAACGGGTCGATGTCCCTGAAAATCCGGAATAGCCTGCGAAAACTCCACAGTTCCCTTCTTGAGATTCACAATCAGAATACCGGTCTTTGTCAGAAGTGCGATTCTGTTGTCCTGGCCACTCACAAAGATGAACGGGCGACTGGTAATTTCAAAATCCAGGGCCGCATCGCTCGCGGAAATTACGATGGCCTGATCGAGTGGCCACTTGTCTTTGATCTTCTTCAGAATCCGAAGTTGCTTTGTACCACCGTAATTGCCATACACAGCCATCAAATTACCTGATGGAGAAAACTGCATGACGGTCGCGCCGGGAATCTGATCTGTTGTATTTCGCTGAGCTTCATCCAGCTTTCCGGCAACGGACTCTTTCAGAAGTTCAGACTTCAGCTGAAACGTCACCGGATCCAGTTCCAGCAGACGCACAAGATCACGCTCACGCACGCTCACGTAAAGGGACTTGCCATCCGTTGAATACGTCATCGCCGTCACAGCGGCTTCGAAAAGCTCCAGGCCGGCGGAAATGTCGCCTGTGGTTGGATCCAGCTTCTTCAAGGTCTTACCCAGTTGTCCCGGCAGGCCGAATTCTCCAAAAACGATTGAGCGACCGTCCGGGACTACAGCGAAAGAAGTATGCCTGCTCTGTGGCTCCGATGCGAATCGACCAGTCATCAGACTCAACTGAGCATCCCCGGTTGAGGAATAGACTGCGGCGCGGTCAAAATAAACGCCAAGCTGTCGAAACTGTCCCGGCTGTGTCCAGCGTCGAAGCACGGTTCCCGTTGGCAGGTCCCATGCTGTAATCGCTTCAGCCCGATCGAGCGGAGGTGCCGGCAGATCGCCCTGGCGATGGAGGGCAATGGCCGTCATTCCATCATCCGACAGGTGCAGCAATACCCGCTGCCACGGTGAAATCGAGTAGTTAAACTCTGTAGGAATTTCATACTGCTTCTGAACGATTCCGGACTCAGCATCCGGCTCCGGCTGAGAAAGCTGCTGTGCTCGTGTCCCGTTACCCACGTGCTTCAATAGTTCGATTCGGACCGGCATTGACCGGTCTGACTTGACCGTTCGAAGCTGATGTTCCCTGAGAGCCAGAACGGGATCAGATGGTCGAAGGTTGATCAGGCTTTGGTCGGGAACGACCGCCACGGGCGTTACCTTTCGCACCGGTCGAGTCGACTTGCCGGCCTGCGGTGTTGTTTGGGCTGGATCTTCCGCAACTTCGGCAATCGATTCATCAATCGGAAGCTGATATGTTCGCTCGTAACCTTCTCCCGTCCTTCCGGCAGCGTAAGGCATATCAAACAGCAACACTTTTCGATCCATTCCAAACGAGACAACGCCCGCTTTCGACAAAAGAATCTCGTAGACAGGCCCCTGGTGTCGCTGCGACGAAACCTCGATTTTCTTCTCCTGAGTATTAATGCGACCGATGAAGCCTTCCAGACTGCCCGCGTACAGAACCGTCGAACCCGGGAAGTGTTTCAGGCAGGTAATAGCACCACGAGTGTCTTCGACTTCTGGCACGAACACGGTGTCATAGTCAACCGGATTCCCCTGATCGTCGGCACCCTTGACAGACTCCGCTCCTTCGCCAAAAGAGCGACGGATAATTCTCCCGTCGGCAAGACCAGCAAAGATCTCCGGGCGACCTTCGTAGAATTCAATACATACAGGCTGAGTATTCGCGAACTGCTCGGCCTTCAGAGTCGCCACAACAGCTCCGGTTTCGGTATTCAGAATGACAACTTCTTCCGCCGACGTTACGACGGCCGCCAGTTGCCGCTCTGATGAATATGAGATACTCAGAATTCGAAAGCCTGCCAGCTGGACTGTGGTTTGTGCTACAGGCTTGAAAGATTCACCTTCTGCAGACTTTGCCTTTTCAGGAGTGACAGCCTGTATGTCCTCCGGCTCTCGAACAATGTCAGCAAAATTCCAGAGTGCACACAGGCTATTCCCATCAACCGTCAACACCTTTCCATTGGGAAAACAGCGAATAGCGACGATGGCCTCGTCGGACAATCTTGCGACGGCTCGCCGCTCTTCCTGAAACAGAAAGAAGTCCCTGGCATAAAGGTCCAATTCAGCCATACCGGCCGTACTTCGAACCAGCAATCGTCCGTCCGTTGTGCCAAAGAGAGCCTTTGTCCCGTCCGACGAAAGTTCAACCGCGTTGATCAACCCCGGCAGGCTCTCAATCGACTGCATTACGGGTTCAGGCGGTGTGACCAGAATGACCTCATCTGGTCGAACAGGAAGATAGTCAATCTGTGTTGTCAAAACTCCTGCACTTCGTTCCCCGGAAGACCCAATCAGACGGGTTGCACCCGGAGTGGATGACGCGAAAAACTTTCGAGTCAGTTTGCTGACCAGCTGTAACCACTGCGGCGCTGAGATGGCCGTTCTGCCGAACCGAGTCAAAGCTGCTGGCGCCTCAGGATTCGCAGCTGCTGTGTCGGGTGTCGATCCCTTGAGCGCCGCAAGTAGTCCTCCCGCATTGCCCATCACACCCTGTTCACTGTTCTCTTCCTTCTTCTTCTCAATCTCCTCTGCAGACTTGCCACTGGCGGTCTCAGTGCTGGTTTCACCGCCCGGCTCCTGTGAAGGCGTCGGTGCGGAGTCTCCAGACGCTGCAGGAGGTGCTGGCGATGTCACCGGGGCCACTGGCATTTCAGGCTTCGCCGTATCAGGGCTTGCAGACTCCTGGGTACCGTCCTGTTTTGGCATGGAATCCGTTGAAGGGGCCGGCGAAGTTGTATCCTCGGGTTTGGAATCTCCTTCTGGCACCGGTTTCCCTTCCGGCTCGGGCGAACCAGGTGCGTCGGTCGTCGACGCGCTGGCTTCTGCCGCCGGAGGTGTGGCTTGCGCGTCCGGAGCTTCACCCGTTGGGGCAGCTGCCTGTCCTTCGGCTGTCTCCGTTTTGGTTTCCGCAGGTGATTCCGGAGTGGCAGCCGGATCGGCCGCACTGGCTTTTGCATCAGCCAGTCGCTTCTGAATATCTGAAGGCGGAGCAGAGAAATCTTCACCACCGCAGCCAATGCAGGCCACGATGATCAGCGGCGTGATGAGCCAGGAACTGCGTGGAATCATTTTCACTGAGATTAACATTCTATTTTCCTGCCGAACATCTGACCTGAGACTGGCTCATTCTCGTTCTCGATCACCAACCTCATCGATTTTCTTCTTCATTTCATCAGGCTTGTTAACGAAACTCCATACGGCAAGCGAGGATACAACCACGACTACCAAGAGCCCGATTCCCAGCCAAAGGATCTGTCGCCGAGAAAACCTCACACCAAAAACCTCTTCACCCAAAACCAGGTCATCCGACGCACTGGAACTGGACGAACCGGAAGCACTGGAATCCGGCAGCTGAAAGAGTGACTTAAGATCCTGAGAAATCTGCAGACGAATTCCACACTGGATACATCGCCCCCGACGCCCCCGATGTTCAGACCGAAGTCGAAGCTCCTTCCGGCACGAAGGGCAGTGGGCAACGTGAAAATCGCCAGAGGTTGACGCTGACTTTGGTCGCTGAGTGTTCTGAGCACCAGCTTCTCTTGAGCGGACTCGAGGAGGCAGGGGGCGAGAAACTTCGTCTTCTCCATACTCGGAGTACGAATCCGTGTATGCGGCCTCTCCAGTGTCGTCCGACAAAGCATTGATCGTCGAATTCGCGTTTCCCCGAGAGGGCGGCTTGGGGGCAGGTTGACGAGTGAGCCCGTCCACCACTGCTTCCGCAAACTCCAGACATGTTGCAAATCTCTGACCGGGGTTCTTTGAGACGGCTCTGGCGACCGCCAGTGCCATCGCTTCCGGAACCGTCTTTCGAACCTGATTGAGAAGCGGTAGTTCTCGGCGAGTCTGATTGACCATGGTGGCTGACGGGGACTTCCCCTGCATTGGCGGAACACCAATCAACGCGTGGTACAGAGTCAGCGCCAGCGAATACTGATCGGCTCGACCGTCGTACGAATGCCCCAGCACAATCTCCGGGGCCACATAATTCGGGGTTCCCACGACCATCCCAGCCGCCGTCGCATGAGCATCATCCGCATCCGGATCCGCATGCATAATGCGAGTCAGGCCGAAGTCACTCAGAAATGCATGACCATGATCGTCAAAGAGAATATTCGCAGGCTTGACATCACGGTGAATGACCTGCCTTGAGTGAGCAAAATCCAGAGCTTTCGCAACCTCCGGTAACCAGCCGCGGACTGACACAATTGGCATAGCCGCCTGCTGTGGCGTCGCTCCCTGCATCTTGTCGGAAAGACATCCTCCAGAGAGGTACTGCATCACAATATACGGCACATTCTGATGCAGACCAATATCCAGAATCCGAACAATATGTGGATGTTGAAGCTGCACCAGCAGCCGGCTCTCACGGTGAAACCGCTCTCTCAGCCCCGGATCTGCCAGCTTGGCCTTCTTTGGAACCTTGACGACAACTTCCGTTTCCAGGCTATGATCAAACGCCCGGTAGACGATAGCCATACTGCCTGCACCAATCCTGGCCACGACCTTGAACCGATCTGCGGACAGAGATGCTCCCACTAAAAATTCGGGATCGATCACCCCCGCAGACATTGGCTGGAACCTCCTCTTGACTGACATCGCAAAATCGCGAGCCATCGGATCTGTGAAACAATTGAAACAACGGATTCGAAAGATCCAAAATTCGAATGATACCCTGCTTCCATGAGGAGAGCGTGAAGCGTTACTGCGAATATTCTGTTAAGCTCGCCAGCTGAAAATTCACACTTTCTTCTTTTCTCATTCGCAATCGCCTCACGTCCGCCTGATACCATCATAAATGGAAAGCTGGCGAATGCGTCTCAAACGACTGCGCCGGTGAGGGGTCATTTTCGAGAATCACGGCAGGTTCTATCCCTAACTGACGTATCGGGTTATGACAACTCCCTGCTTCAACGAACTGCCAAAGCAAAAAAGTATTACAAGCACCGGTTCAGCCCACTTCCCGCTGAGATTCGCGAATCTTCCAGGAGTGGATCATCAGCCGCAGGATGCTGATGCACACGTTTCGCAGGATGCTCAAAGCAATCGGTCAGAATCGCGATTCACCCTTGAGCTACCGGGCTATCATGGGCGAATTGCAGACGCCGAATTCTCTGCTTTTTGGCTGATGATGCTGAACCGGTGGAGGTCTTGCGAATTTGTCGAAATGGTGGTTTCATGACCTTCGAGTTTTTACCGGGGCATGATCTGATCAAGACTGTTGTTTTGGTGGATCATCCCGCCATCACAAAGCCAGTCGGAGACTTCCTGCGATCATTGGGCTACACCGTCCATGAGGCGTCGAACGGGGGGCAGGCACGCGGATTTGTCAGTCGACACAAACCGGAATTCATCATTACGGAATTACTGCTGCCGCTGGAATCGGGATTCGAACTCTGCGCTTTCTTCAAAAAGAGCGAGTGCCATATTCCCGTGATGATCCTGACCGAGGTTCGGCTGGAAGAAGCTCGCAATGTCGCCATGTGGTCGGGCGCGGATGCATTCCTCACAAAGCCCACCGACCCTGATCGGCTGTATCGCCAGATGATCGCTGCGGCACAGACAGTCAGTTACCGAGTCCGAGCTGCACAAAACGGTCTCGCAGGATCGATCTCGTTCCGTTGCAAATGCGGCAGGGCGATCAAGGTCGGTGCGAAGAATGCCGGAAAGGCGATCATCTGCCCCGGGTGCCGACATCTTGCCAAGTGTCCCGAGTCCATGCTGGATTCCGGAACGCTCTTCAAGTCGCTGATGGAGGAACGAAGAGGGCTGCAGTCCACTCATGCCGGCATCGTCTGTCCCCATTGCCGGAAGGTCGTTGACCCGTCGCTTTGCCGTGTTCGGGACCACTACGAGTGCACGCATTGCAGTCGACAGATTCGGATTTCGGCCGACTTTGTGGAGCAGTGGCAATTGTTCTTCGGCGACCAGCAGACCGCTCCACCGGTCATGGAGTTTGATCCGCTGCGAAATGTCTACGTGCAGTGCGAGTCCTGCAAGACGCTGCACAAGTACTTCCGGGACCAGGACCATCCGCAGGCCTGTCCGTCCTGCAAGCATCAGCAGTCTTTGTCATCGATCCGAGGACTTCCGGTTTCCCGTGCCGCCCTCAACAGCACGGCACGGCTGTTTGAATTCCGTCTGCCGGACGGTCGCACGAAACTGTTTTTGCTTCCGTCACGAGGGAAGTGGTTGATCGGCAGCGCTCCGGATCTGCCGCTGGCACTTCAAAACATGCCAATACTCCCAAAACACTGCTTCCTCAGAAACAAAGCCTCCGGTCCTGTGATTCACCCGATGTCGAGTGAGGCAGTCATTACGGTCAACACAGTGCGCATCACCGAGGAAACAACACTTCAGCCGGGCGACCATATTCAGCTTGGTTCATCCGTACAGTTGATCCTGCACGGAACACCCCCCAAACAGCTAAAGCGGAACCTTTCAAGCGTGCTGACAGATATTTCCGATCGCCAGCAGGCCACGGGTGAGCTCCAGTTCGCAGAATCCGGTGCCAAGATCCTGCAGTATCACTGGGAACTCGAACGCCTTCGCTGGATCGAACACCTCAAACAACAACGCGAATCCGCCGCCAGCGAATCCAGCCTTATTCACCACATATTGCCCGAAGATCTGCATGCCACGTGATGGCCTTACCAGAGCTTCGTTCGCAGAACTTTCAACACGATGCTTTTATTGTTGAAGTCGAGGAATGTTGGGATTTCCGCCGGAACCGCGGATCCGCCCATTCGGCGGGCTGTCTTCAATAGATCGGCAATACGTGAGACCGGATACATTAGAGAAATCTCACTCAGTGGTATCGCTGTCAGCGGAATTGTCCCCTCCTCATGATCTTCCGCTGCTTCGTCTTCACCATTGACATGGCGCATCACCACATCCTGAAGAAAGTCATTGAAGTCAGCAATCTTTGTCCGACGCGAGTGAATCTCATCCATCCTCAAATCCGCAAGTCGCATGTTCAGCAGCACCATTGACGACTGCAGTGTTTCATTGATCGCGAGATTGAAGTATCCAAGACACGCATACCCACTCTTCAGCAGGCATGCGACGGGAAGATACTCATGCTGTGTTGACTCACTGCCTACCAAAAGCTTTAGCACATCTTCACGTTCCATCTCAATCCCCCCATCTTCTCAGAAATGCCCCGCGTTCCCCGGATCATCGTACTGCACATCACTGTACAGCCTCAATATGAAGGACTCGTGAACTGAACTGTTGAGTGGAGCGGATTTCAGACCCGCAAATACGTCTGCATCGAAGAAATAAGGCCAAGGCCCGAACAACAGAAACCCAGCGATTAGAGGCAAGATTTCGCGGTGTCTGGAATGCCAGAACACTAAAGTCGATCTGTCCCAACACTATCTCGCGGGGCTCCTCTCCCGAAAGATCTTCGATCGATAAATTCGAAGCCGACTCAGCCAGAACTGCATCATGACCCACAGAGTCAGCAGACCATACCTCACACTGCGCCGAAAGTTGATACTGGACGCTTCGTCAAAGTAGCGAACGGGGACAGGAATGTCTCCCAGGCGAAATCCAAAGTGCACAGCCTGGGCTAGGAACTGGGTGTCGAACACAAAATCGTCCGAATTGCGTTCCCAGGGGATCTTTTCAAGTACCTCGCGACGGTAGGCTCGAAAACCACTGTGGAAATCGCCCAGATTCTGTCCCAGGACAATATTTTCAAAGATCGTCAAACACCGGTTGGCAAGATACTTCCAGCCTGGCATTCCCCCTTCGAGGGCCTCGCGGCGGGTCCGAATTCGCGAACCCAGAATCACGTCACAGTTTCCCAGTCGAATCAACTCTGCTGCCAGAGGAATGACGCGGCTGTCGTATTGATAGTCCGGATGAATCATCACGACGATGTCCGCACCACGATCCAGAGCTGTCCGGTAGCAGGTTTTCTGGTTCCCACCATACCCCGTGTTCTTCTCGTGCTGAATAACAGTCAGCCCCAGGGACCGTGCAACCTCCACCGTTCGATCCCGACTGCAGTCGTCGACAAGAATGATCTCCTCGACACTTCCTGGAGGAATATCCGCAAGTGTACGTGCGAGCGTCGCCTCAGCGTTATAGGCGGGCATGACAGCAATGGCTGACCCCGTTGGCCGTCGTGTTACGTCTCTCAGCATTCGAGGCGATCTTCAGGCGACAAGGCACTGTGTTTGTCAACACGTGCAATGAACGAGATCGTTCCGCCCTGTCGAAAAACTGCCTCAAGGACAGCCATGAGCAGAGCGACTGGACTCCCTGCAAAGTAGGCAAGCCATGACAGCACATTGCCCAGGCTGTTGCATTTCTCTCTGCTTTTTGTCCCGGCACGCTTCAGTTGAGAATAAAGCGCGTTACGCGGAAGGACGCCGAGCATATTCAGGCAACTCTGGAGCCAGCCAAAAGGATTCTGCCGTAAGGAAAAGTGGCATTCACGTTCCGGCTGAAATCCACCTCGAGTCAACAATCGTCGCAAGCCAAACCTTGAGAAATGATGAAGGTGGCGCGGTGGGTCAAGATGAAACCAAAACCGGCCTGTAACTCGAGCCTGCCAACTGGAAAAATTCGGAACTGCAACAACCAGCAATCCTCCAGGTTTCAATATCCTCCTGATTTCTTCGAGAGTTCGATCAGGGTCAGGTAAATGCTCCAGTACGTGCCACAAAACTACCATGTCGAAAGAGTCATTAGAATACCCGGCATCTTCAAGAGTTGCTCCAATCGAAAGGCGTACTTCGGAGTGCAGTCCGCTGGCGGCCTGTTGTGACAACTCAAATCCATCACACGTGAAGCCACGTGCAAGGAGCGATCGAAGCAATACTCCGCGCCCGCAACCAATATCAAGAACTCTCCCTCTGGCCGGAACCAGGCTGGCGAGAAATCGAGCTTGCCTTGCACCAACCAAACGAACAGCCCACTCAGTTATGCCTTTGAATTTTCTGCCGGAATCACCGTAATACGAGTCAGGATAATAGGACTTAATCGTGTCCGGGGTCGGCATTGGCACAAGCCGGCCCGACTGGCAGGCAATGCAGACGAAAATCGATACCTCTGCCTGAGGAATTCCATACGCACGCTTCGCCAAAGTTCCGCCACAGCAAGGACACGAACTGCTCCTGGGACTCAGCTCGCCATCGGCAATCGTGACATCCAGTTCAAATTCACCTGCCAAGTCAGGCTGACTCTTTACGGTCTCACACTTCTGGGTGGAGTCCAAAGCCTCGGCCTTGGATGAAACAAGAGCCTTGCTGGAAGTAAAACGGTCGACAACCGCCACATCCTCGCCAATACCAGTTTTCTTGATGCCCGTTGTCATGTCCCACCGGATAAATCGCATCTTCAACGATGCACAAACTGAAAGACCAAACCGTGACTCTTGAAATTATTGACGCGATTTGAAGAAATGAAGAAGGAGCCTCAAAATTCTGCCTCGATCTAAGGCTGCTTCAGATGAGCATCGTGGAACAATTTTCGATTCTTCAGAAGCTGGTCATTCTCAGGCTCCCGTAAGAGGGCTTGATCCAGAATGTCGACAGCACGACCAAAATTGCCCAGTTGTGCTTCACAATTGGCGAGATTCCCAAGGGCTTCCACATTCGATGGATCGATCGTCAGCGCCTGCTCAAAGAGTCGTCTGGCTTCCGTCAGATCTCGATTGCGCATACAAAATCCCAGGTTGATAAGAGCACGATAATCCTCCGGCGTCTTCTCGACAGCCTGCCGAAGATACTCGACAGCTTCGTCTTCCCGGCCCTGATACAGAATGGCACTCCCAAGGGTTGTAAAGACCCTTCCTCTGGTCTGATTTTCCGGAAACGTCAGCGCCTTTCTGGCAACACGCTCGGCCTCAATCACGCGGTCTTCTACAAGCAGAGCTATTGCCAGCTGCTCATAGGCAAGGAAATTCTCGGGATCGACACGGATGCACTCCGTCCACAGGGAGATGCTGTTATTCCAGGCGGCAGCATATTGATATGCCAGAAAACCAAAGCTAGTGGCACCAAATAGAAAGAGAACAGTACACTCTTTCGTGCGAATCCAGGATTTGCTTTCAACAATTCTGCTGACTGCCAGAAACAATCCAATATGCGGAAAGTACATATATCGATCCGCTCGGGCCGCAGCTCCAAGTTGGATCAGACCGAGCACCGGAACAAGTGTACCCAGAAACCACAGCAGCCCAACGACAACACCGGGCACACGTCGGTAGCGGTAGCCAAGAATGATTACCACAATGACGACGGCACCGCACAAGGCCGTCTCTCCAGCAGAAACACCGTAGTAAGGATACCGGTAAAACGGGGAGAGCCGTATCGGCACTAACGACTGCAAAAGGTAGTAGCCCAGGCTCTGAACAGCATTCGCCAGACGCGTTGTCAGGGCAAGCTCAGAAAGTGATGAAACAGAACCTCCTGACAGTTGTGCCGAAAACGCCATGGCCAGGGCAGCAAATGAGATCAGAAAATAGAGAATGTGTGCGAAAAGGGATCGCACAGTTCTCCGCAGACTGAATCCGGATTCTCCGTCTCGCAGCGGAACGCAATCAAGCAGTACAAACAGAAAAGGCAGTGTCACAAGGAGTTGTTTGGAAAGCAGGCTGAGAGCGAAGAAAGAAAGGGAGAGTACCTTGCATATCATTCCTCCTCCCTGCCTCGCTTTCTCCCAGCTCAGGATTGAGGCCAGTCCGAAGAAGACCGCAAGAAGTCCTTTGCGCTCCGAGACCCAGCATACGGTTTCAACGTGCTGAGGGTGAATCCCGAACAGCAAACTGACCGCCACACAAAGGCTGATACTCTTCGTCCACTGGCCAATTATCAGGCCAACGAGAATTGTGCTTGCCGTATGCAGGCAGAGGTTTGTGAAGTGCATGACAGAAGAATTGAGACCGAAGAAGTGGCTCTCCAGCATGTAGCTCAGCCAGGTCAGCGGCATCCAGTTGCTCACAGCGACTTCAGTAAATGCCCAGTGAAGCTTCTGGAATGAAATCCCTTGATTCACCTCCGGCCTGTGGGTAACGCAGTGCACATCATCCCAGTTCAGGAAGCTGGCCCACAGGTTTTGGATGTAGGGTATGGTCGTCACCACACTTACAATGAGCAAAGGCCAGATCAACGATACCGGCGCCAAATGCCTCGGGGCACTCGGCGTCGGTGCAGAGACTTGTCCGCTCATTATTCCGACACTACCCGTTTATTGGATTTGGACCCTACATTATAGACGCTGAAATCGTACCCCTCTGTGCTTGCGAGAGCCACATCCTTTCCGGTCTGCGAGATAGACGAAATATCGAACGGTTCGTCAAGTTCGATTCTGGAAGACGTTACCGACTCAAAATTCCGGGTGACTTCGAAAATCTCACCGGTTTCTGCAAGGGCGACGAAATCAGCCTGCTCGCCGACAGACTGCACATTCACAAAGGACTTACCCCCTTCCGCCTGGAGCAGTTTCCTTAGCTGCAGAGACTTAATGTCCAGAAAGTAACACCCCGTGGATGAGCAAAACGCCACGGTCGTCATGTCTTTCGAGAACCCTCCCCCAAAGAGACTGCCAATCTTTGGCTGCCGCGTGATCGCACTGACGTTGGCCGTTGCCACATCGCCGGATGTCAAGTCCGCAAGGGAAAGTTGTCCCGACGGGTCCAGCATCATCGCAATTGAAAAATCCGGACTGACCATACAGAACCCGGAAAATGCCCCCTTGATCTCATAGGTCTTCGTTGTTTCCAGTGTGACGGCATCAAGAACCTTCAATTGAGTTGAGGTATTGCCCTTTTCAAAGATGCAAATGGAGTTGCTGCTTTCATGAAAGAACGAGCTGGTCAAGCCAGCAGAAAACTCCACGCTCGACTTGAGTTCTGCGGAGTAGTCATCCAATGGCTCCACACGCGACAACCCGTCGACACCAAGCAATAAAACTCCTCCGTCCCGATCAATGAACACTTTTCGCGAACTTTCCGGCACCGCTCTTCGCCTGATCAGGCGAGGTTCTTCAGAAATGGACCATAGATCAAGGACACCCTGCTGGCGAAGGGCCGCCGCAATTCCTTTATCGCTGTCCACATCAAGGCTCATCAGCTTATCGACGAACAGTGTGCTTCCAGTGTCCGAACCGCCCCATGGAACATAGGTGTATGCCAGGTATGCTAAGCCGATGAATGCGAAACTCAGTACAGCCACGAGGATTTTGGATCCCCCGGGAATAGCACCCGCTAGAACTCCTGGCGTAAGCTTCGCCATGAGGCCGGAGAATCTCCGCTTCATGCGCTGAGAACGGATCCTGCCGGGACTGCTCCCCAGATCAATTAGTGTCTGCTCAGCCCCACGGCGGACCATTTTGTCCCCGTCTTCCAGGAGCCGTTCCACGGCCTCTTCCGCGCCTTCCAGTTTCAGCAGGCCAATCCCACGGACGGCCTGATATCGTACTTCCGGTGAAGAATCTTTCAGGACCCCCAACAACGTTGGCCCAGCGGCCGATTGTCCCAGACGACCCAGTGCGATGACGGACTGAAGCTTGACAACAGGGTGGTCCTCAACAGCCTCTTCAAGGACGCCCAGCGATCCTTTGTCCTGAAAGTCCCCAATTGCCTTTGCGCATGCGGCACGAACCGTTTCATCGGGATCCCGCTTCAGCATCTCACGCAATCGAGGGAGTTGTTTTTCCTGTTTCAGGACAGCCAGTTGTTCGACGCTTTGCCGACGGACACTCGGATTGTTGTCATCCAGCATGCGAACAAAGAGCGGGGCACTCGACGGGATCTTCAGCTTGCGAAGTGCCTTGAGCGCCAACTCACGAAAAGCGCCAGAGTCGCCCTCAACGTATCGAATCAAGACCGCGGACGCACTTTCACCGCCGTTTCGGTTCAATGCCGCAAGAAGATGTTCGACGGTGTTCGGATCGGATTCACTCTCCAGGGCTTTCGCGACCGGTCCGCCCAGTTCCGGCTCGTCCATGCGGGAGGCTGCCTGGGCTGCGCTACGACGAACGGTCAGATCCGGGTCCGAAAACAAGTTCGAAAGCA
Organism: uncultured Chitinophaga sp.; assembly: GCA_964538835.1. Taxonomy (GTDB): domain Bacteria; phylum Planctomycetota; class Planctomycetia; order Planctomycetales; family Planctomycetaceae; genus SXXK01. Next base: position 52,396 of record CAZIGZ010000008.1, read on the forward strand.
GGCTCACACTTTTCGGACTGTGGATCGTGGCAAGCGCTAGTGCGGCCTGGCTTCTTACCCGAGCATCGGTATCCTCCAGAGCGTCATTGATGTGCCCAATAATTCGCTTTTCGCCCGTTCGCACCAGTGCTTCCACCGCGGCTGCTCGCATCACGGCAGATTCATGCGAAACAAACTTCTCGAAGAATTCCCGGTGGGCGGCTCCAGTGAATCTCGACAACAGCGACACCGCAAAAGCGACAACATCGACGTCAGAGCTGTTACAGGCACTCAGCAGGAATTGCTCCCATGATGCCTTTTCCTCGCTTTCCAGTTCTTCCACCGCCGACGTGACCACGGTTCGCAGCGAATTGTTGACCAGGCCTGCCGCAAGAATCACTCCTCGGACAGACGGCTGCTTAATGCTGATGAGTGAGGCAACTGCAATCTCGACGACAGTGCCAGACTTGTCGCTCAGGAATCGGAGCAGCGGTACAGCCGCTTCCGCATAAGGAATCATGCCAAGAGCCTTCGCACAGGCTGCCCGAACTTCTTTCGACGGCTTGCTGCCAAAAGAACTGATGGTCTCGATGGCCGTCGGGGATCCCGTGTCCCCCAATTCCAGCAGGCGCTTTCGCACGGCTTCGATGTCGGTGGCCGGCGTTGCAAGAAGTCCGGCAATCTTCCTGGTGAGCAACCGAGGAGGCGCCTTCGGCAATTCTTCACGAGTCTCCAGGAGCTTTCGGAAAGCTACCTCACGGGCCTCCCTCAATCGAGCCAGATTTCGCTCATTCTGTTCTCGGACTCGCTCTGCGGCTTCTGCTTCCGGATTCGAAACAGGCTCCTGCACAATCGGTGCTGGAGTGACGGCGGAATCAGAAGCCGGGATCTGTCCGTTCTTCTTCTCCGAATCCAGTCGGATGACCATCGATCCTGATGCCACCGCAACGCCGGACGCGCTCGAAAAGGCCGGGATGAGTGGGGACGACGCTGTCATGTCCATCGAGACAAACGGCTGCGATGTCGGTGGCGTCAACGCTACCGGCGGAGTTGCCGGGCCGCCCATTGGAGCATACTGGGCAGCCGGATAGGGCGTTTGCTGGTACTGAGGATACCCAGGATACGGAGCGGGGTAGGCGGACGGACCGCCGAATGCCGGTGCCATTTGCCCGCCGGCAGGAATATAGGCATTGGGGTCAGGACGAACCGGAGATGCAACGGGATACGTTCCGGATGCCGACGGAGATGGCCAACCGGGGCCAATGACTCGCACATCAGACACGGAAGAACCATGACTGTGTGGAAAAAGCGAATCTGATGAATGCGATCCCGACGACTGCGAGGCAGCTGAAAACACCGGATTTGAAGCGGACGAATCCTGAAGATTCGAACTAACGGATTCAAAAAAATTAAAATCTGCTATGGAATCACTTGGAGTTCCATGACTCTTGAACAACTGCTCGATCGAATGATCGGTTGTCCCGGCAGACTTCAGCAAGTCGGCAATCGCCCGCTCCCCGGTCTGTTCCATGTCAGATTTCATCATGGCATCCATCTCCAGCGACAACTTGTTCGTCATTGCCGACTGAGAAGGATTGATCTGACTCCCGGACGAAGAAACTCCTGAAGCGGCTGAACCAGCGACATGGACCGGCTCACCAATCATTGAACCAAGCGACAATTGTCCCGACTCATCCATGGGAGAAGCGATTGGCGCTGGTTGTTCCGGTAGCGTTTGGCAAAACGCCAGCAGGTCAGATCGCCACTGAGACAGTGCTGGATTCTGAGAGCAGTCAATCCGCTCGAATTCGGTCATCCATCCATGACGATCAGTCAACGAGAGACGTCGTAATGCCTCCGTCGCGGACACTCGAAGCTTGTTATTCTCCACCGCGGCAAGCAGGACAGCTTCCGCACAAAAAAACTGTCCGGTGCTCAGCAATGCCTGCATTGCAGCATTGCGCACTCGGGACGAGCCATCTTTCAGCATCGGCAAAAGCAGATAGGCGGACAAAGAGTGCCGCAGCCTGCCCAGAGAAACCGCCACGGCCTGACGAACCTCACGACCTCGCGAAGTGGCGACCAGCAGAAGCGTACGCAGAATGGCCGGGTCACGTGTTTCGCCAAGAGCCTGGATGATTCCGACGCGCACAGCAATCGCATCAGGAGGAACCGCCTGCAAACTTCCCATCAGCGGAGCAACCGCCGGCGACGACGGAGACGGAATCATCTCCCGCTTCTGCTTGATCCATGATCGCAAACGATCAATGCTCTGATCCAGCGAACTGCCCGCAATCGTTGCGGAATTTTTCTGACTCGGCAGCAATCCTTGCCCGCATTCGGAACAGAACTTAGCAGTCTCGCTATTTTCCGCACCACATGTGGGGCAGCGCTTCATATCAATGAGCCCAAAAACAAAGAAATGTCCGGCCCCAACAGAGTTGAAGCCGGACCTTGAATTTTGTCAAAGACTTCCCTCGAAGATTACTCTTCGAATGATGCCTTGGCAAACTTGGTTGGGTCTGTCAGCCAAACGCCACAGAACACGTCGAATGAGTTGATTTCGCATGGGCCAGGAGTATAGCCGTCTGCAAGCGCGTCGAAAGAACCATCCGTCGGGATCGTAAACCCTGGGTTGAAGAAATTATCGCCGTTGGTGTCAAACAGCGTCTTAACACTGCCGTCAGCCATCAGCAGATTTGCACCACCACGGTGAATCGCATACCAGTCACGCGTATCCTGCAGAACAACACCTGGATTTGCAGCCTGCTGAATATCAGCCTCGACTGGAGTTTCACCAACCTGTGGATACTTCTTAGGAACGTAGAGGTTGACAGCAAACCCTTCAAGGATTGTCGTGTCACCACCATCAAGCAACTTAATTCGGCCGCCTGAAACACGAGACGGTCCGTCATTAGCAACTTCTGCCAGTCGGACACCAGCCTGCAACGTGCCATTGATTGTGGTTGCCAGGATCGCTTCTTTCGTATCACCAGGAGCAGCGTCGCCCAGCAGCGGAATTGAGCTGGCTGGAACATCAGATCGGCTGATCTGAACCTGAGTCAGAGGACCGGTGCAACGAGGAGCATCGTCTGCGGTCGTAACAAGGCTCTTACAGCCGCTGCCAGCCATCAGAGCGTAAAGCGTGACGTTCGTGGCTGTTGAATTTACTGAAGAAACGAGATTCTGACCGCGAGTCATGAACCAGCTGCTTGCGTAGTTTGTGTTGTAGCCTTTTTCAATGTAGGTTGCCAGAACAGTTGCGCGATCAGCGTTGGTAGTGGCGGTCAGCAGGGCTGATGTGAGCGGACCCGTGGTTTCACGAGACTTCGGCGTTCGAGAATTGTTGCTTGAAGTATTTGACGACTTCACCATGTCGTTGAACTTTTCGTTCGACTTCAGTTCGCTGCTTGGGCACAGCATCTGCGATGGCAGCCCGCCCTTGACAGCAACCACGTTGCCAACCCAGCTAAACAGTGTCGGGTCCCCGTCGCGAATCCAGTCGAACTGACCAGAGCAGATTCGCTTTGCAGGATCGCTGTCGCTCCATGCGTACAGTGCAATACCGAACTGACGCAGGTTGTTCTTACACTGTGCACTTCGTGCTGCTTCACGAGCAGACTGAATCGCTGGCAGAATCAGAGCCATCAGGATCGCGATAATTGCAATCACAACCAGCAGCTCGATCAGAGTGAAACCCTTACGACGGGCTTCCTGAATCAAATTACCCTTAAACATCCGTTTCACGTTTCTGTCCTCTACACAAGAAAACTGAAAACACACACAAAAGAAACATTGACCAACCACCGCCAGAACGGGCCAAGCCCTGACGAAACCCCCGCAGTGATGTCGCGACCAACACTGCATTTTCTCCAACACGGATACGCGATGTTTCGTAACGTAAAACAAAGGCATCCAAGATCAGAAGACTCCGCTTCTGACTGAGACCGCTCCTAACTGTCTCTCCCCGATACTTTACCGGGCTGCGTTAATCGCTGATGAAGCCTGTGTGAAAAGAAAGATTTCCCGAAAACTCTTCAATGGAAGAACCCGACACGTCGGTGAGGGATGGAAACCACCTTGATTCTCAGGGGTTGTGCCTCACTGACGCAACAGGATGAGATGATCTCAACAGGCCGCCATGCGACGACATTTTCTTCTCGACCAGAATTCTCGACCTGCACTGTGAAGAAAAGATTAATCGCACCGGGGAAATTTTCGAAAAATCGAATTTCGAAAGCGATGCTCCGCCATGTTTCGCAAGTGCAACGCCATCAATGACTTATGTTGCCTTCAGGAAACCGGGAGAGCATTGGCAAGGGCATGAGTGGCCGGCGAAATTGCTTGATCAGCGCCGGCAGGCCGCAACGGCAGACTCCGGCCGGAAGAATTGGCGGGATTGGCGGAGGATGCGGATGATGTTATCGCATCGATAACATCGCTCGACAAGGCCGTCCTGCAGCGCTCGAAATCTTAGCAGCCATGGATACTGCCCATTTGCATGCAATGAGGCAATTCTGCGTGCCTCTTTCCGCTTTTCTCAGAATGTTGCGGCGAAATCAAGCATTTCGTTAGCGGTCTCCACAGTCGAGACGGCGTACGCCATGAAGAGCATTCGATAGAGCGGCATGAGAAACGTGGCTCTTTTTTGAGCCCGTTTCAGGGACCGACCGCCGATCGCTACAACAATGAGCCCAAAAACAAAGAAATGTCCGGCCCCAACAGAGTTGAAGCCGGACCTTGAATTTTGTCAAAGACTTCCCTCGAAGATTACTCTTCGAATGATGCCTTGGCAAACTTGGTTGGGTCTGTCAGCCAAACGCCACAGAACACGTCGAATGAGTTGATTTCGCATGGGCCAGGAGTATAGCCGTCTGCAAGCGCGTCGAAAGAACCATCCGTCGGGATCGTAAACCCTGGGTTGAAGAAATTATCGCCGTTGGTGTCAAACAGCGTCTTAACACTGCCGTCAGCCATCAGCAGATTTGCACCACCACGGTGAATCGCATACCAGTCACGCGTATCCTGCAGAACAACACCTGGATTTGCAGCCTGCTGAATATCAGCCTCGACTGGAGTTTCACCAACCTGTGGATACTTCTTAGGAACGTAGAGGTTGACAGCAAACCCTTCAAGGATTGTCGTGTCACCACCATCAAGCAACTTAATTCGGCCGCCTGAAACACGAGACGGTCCGTCATTAGCAACTTCTGCCAGTCGGACACCAGCCTGCAACGTGCCATTGATTGTGGTTGCCAGGATCGCTTCTTTCGTATCACCAGGAGCAGCGTCGCCCAGCAGCGGAATTGAGCTGGCTGGAACATCAGATCGGCTGATCTGAACCTGAGTCAGAGGACCGGTGCAACGAGGAGCATCGTCTGCGGTCGTAACAAGGCTCTTACAGCCGCTGCCAGCCATCAGAGCGTAAAGCGTGACGTTCGTGGCTGTTGAATTTACTGAAGAAACGAGATTCTGACCGCGAGTCATGAACCAGCTGCTTGCGTAGTTTGTGTTGTAGCCTTTTTCAATGTAGGTTGCCAGAACAGTTGCGCGATCAGCGTTGGTAGTGGCGGTCAGCAGGGCTGATGTGAGCGGACCCGTGGTTTCACGAGACTTCGGCGTTCGAGAATTGTTGCTTGAAGTATTTGACGACTTCACCATGTCGTTGAACTTTTCGTTCGACTTCAGTTCGCTGCTTGGGCACAGCATCTGCGATGGCAGCCCGCCCTTGACAGCAACCACGTTGCCAACCCAGCTAAACAGTGTCGGGTCCCCGTCGCGAATCCAGTCGAACTGACCAGAGCAGATTCGCTTTGCAGGATCGCTGTCGCTCCATGCGTACAGTGCAATACCGAACTGACGCAGGTTGTTCTTACACTGTGCACTTCGTGCTGCTTCACGAGCAGACTGAATCGCTGGCAGAATCAGAGCCATCAGGATCGCGATAATTGCAATCACAACCAGCAGCTCGATCAGAGTGAAACCCTTACGACGGGCTTCCTGAATCAAATTACCCTTAAACATCCGTTTCACGTTTCTGTCCTCTACACAAGAAAACTGAAAACACACACAAAAGAAACATTGACCAACCACCGCCAGAACGGGCCAAGCCCTGACGAAACCCCCGCAGTGATGTCGCGACCAACACTGCATTTTCTCCAACACGGATACGCGATGTTTCGTAACGTAAAACAAAGGCATCCAAGATCAGAAGACTCCGCTTCTGACTGAGACCGCTCCTAACTGTCTCTCCCCGATACTTTACCGGGCTGCGTTAATCGCTGATGAAGCCTGTGTGAAAAGAAAGATTTCCCGAAAACTCTTCAATGGAAGAACCCGACACGTCGGTGAGGGATGGAAACCACCTTGATTCTCAGGAATTGTCCCGCAATAACGCTGCCTGTTGAGATCAAGTCAACAGACCGTCGCGATCCAAGTGACCGTACGCGCCCGTGGATGTAGCGGTCACGGACTGCAACCCAAAACCGGGTGTGCTCAGGAGGCAACGGTAGGTTGTCGCGGGTAAATTAGCGGGATTGGCGGAGGGAGCGGATGATGCTGTCGCATCGATAACATCGCTCGACAAGGGCGTCCTGCAGCGCTCGAAATCTCAGCAGCCACGGATACTGCCCATTTGCATGCAGTGAGGCAATTCTGCGTGCCTCTTTCAACTGTTCACGGTATCGAACCGACGATTTGCTGTGTCCGTGAATTCGGAAGCTGGCGACCGTCGCATCCAGATACCGACCCGGGGTCGTTCGCCAGAATCTCAGCCACAGGTCGTAGTCCATGGCGAGGTGAAGGTCCAGATTCAGATCTCCGGTACGCGAAAGGAACGGCGTCCGCCAGAAGACTCCCATTTGAGAAATCCAGTTGGCCCAAAGCAGTCCTCGAAACGTCAATCGTTTCAGGTAGTAGTTCTTGACACCTGTGATCGTTCGGCGAATTTCATGGCCATCACGATCAATCATATCGACTCGACCAAAAACCCATTCCACATTCGCGTCACGAAACTCCTCCAGTACCCTGCTGAGTGCTCGTGGCTTCAAGATATCGTCGGAGTTCAGCCATCCGGAGATTTTTCCGGTTGCCATTGCAAGCCCGCGATTAACAGCATCTGACTGCCCGCTGTCTTTACCTGAGGTCACGACAATATCAGGACCATAACTCGCCAGCAGGTCGAGCGTCTCGTCTGTCGAGCCGCCATCCATGACGATGAGCTGCAGCGAAAGGCTGGAAGTTCTCTGTGACAAAACGGAGTCAATCGCCGTACAAAGAAACTCCGCCTGATTCAATGTGGGCATCACGATCGTAAAGTCGGGGGAGTCCTGATTCATGTGTACTTCACCCAGACAGTCCGCCATTGTTCACCGAGAATCCACTCCAGAGACACACCATGCGTCCTTACGCACAAATCGCTGGCCCGAAAACTGAGTTGCGGATGTGTCTCACTCATTCTGTATCAATGGGGTCACTGCCTGCAAATTGGCATGCGCTTCGGGAAGATCTGCCAATTCGATCGCGACCCGATAACAATCGGCCGCTCTGCCAAACTGCCGCTGACGAGCAAATACGTTTCCCAGATTTACGTACGCCGGAGCATTGCGTGAGTCAAATCGAATCGCACTGGAAAACAACTCCGCTGCTTTGGCTGGGTCTTGTTCAAGCAGGCCGAGATTGTTGAATGCCTCCGACGAACTCGGGTTATAGGTAATCGCCCGATGGAAGCACTGCTTCGCCTCGTTCGGATTTCTGACTGCCAGCATCGCATTCCCGAGCATGAGCCAGAGGCTGGGGTCTGTTTCGTCGGCCTCAAGCCCTGCCCTGACGAAAACGACCGCTCGAGTCGTTTCCCCGTTTCGGAGCAATTCTCTTGCGGAATTTACGATCGAATCACTACTTTCAGGGATGCACCGCAGTGCTTCCGTGTAATGATAAACAGCCTGTTCGACCTTCTGCTCATCACAATAGAAGTCTCCAAGTGCCCGGTGCGCCAGGTAGTTGTTCTCAGGCTCGATGAGCAATGCGTGCTGGAAGAGGGTCTCGTCGCTCTTCCAGATTCCGACAACATGGTCACACTGCCACAGCAGCCCGATCGACACCATGAACGGGACACATTTCAACGTCTGCCTGACCGCTCTTAGTGAACGCTTACCATCTAGCCTGAGGCAGACGGATTCGAAAGAATAGCAGGCAAGCACTGCGAGCCCGATTGACGGAATATAGGCGTATCGGTCAGCCATCGACTGGAGGCCGACCTGCACGATACCGATGATTGGGATCGCGGCGATAACGAACCATAGCCAGCCGGCCAGCAGGAAAGACCAGTCTCTTCGCAGAAAAATAGCAATCGCTGAGATACTTATCAATAGCACGCCCGCAGCGCAGATCACCCATGACGGCCATCCGCCGGGAGGCATCGGATAAGATATAGAAAATTGCGACGGCCAGAAAAACGCTCCTGTATATCTCACATAAGATACAATCGCGTTGGTCAGCCGAAAAGGCAGAGGCAAGCCTGTCAGCTTCACGACGTTGTTGCTCTGAGCGAGAATTGTCAGAGCCGCGACGGCAACTGATATGAGCAGGAACGGCGTGATTCGAGGGACTGTCTTCTTCAGCCAGGCTGCATTCAGATTGAACCGGACAGACCATGCCTCCAGAATCATCAGCAGCAGTGGAACTGTGACAAGCATTCCTTTTGACATCAGACCCGTCAAACACAACACGCAACTCAATCCGTACCAAAATCCGCGAAGCTTCGTCGAGTGAATGAAGCTCTGGTCATAGGCGCAGACTGTCAGCATCAAAAAAAACGTGCTCAGCACATCCTTTCTTTCGGAGATCCAGACGACGGATTCAACATGCTGGGGGTGTATGCCAAAAATCACTGCTGCCCAGAATGCCGGGACAATCCGACCGGTTCGCCGGGACAACCAGAACAGCAGGAGACAGGCATTCGCTGAATGAAGCAGAATGTTGCCCGCGCGAAAGACCTCAGGACGAGCTCCGAAGAATCGCTTGTCGATCATCCACGAAACCCAGGTTACGGGATGCCAATTGTCGAAATGAAACCTGAAGAAAGCTTCTCGCAGAGATTCCGCACTGAAAGGGTCGACAAGCGGCCTGCACTGCATATACGTGGCATCGTCGAGTCTGTGAAAGCCGTAGGAAAGCGACTTCATGAACGGCATTGCAGCGACAGCTGCAACGAATAGAAAGAGAATCCATCGAAGCTGACGCATCGACAGCCACTCGGGCAGTGTCCTGGCAGGTTGAGTCTCAGGCGTTCTCATTTGGTGCCCAACTGTGACGTTTGGCCTCGAAGTCTGCTGACAAGCATCAGCAAGCCTTCCGCGAGATCAACCATTCTGTTAGCGGTCTCCACATTGGAGACGGCATACGGCATGAAGAGCATTCGATAGAGCGGCATAAGAAGCGTTGCTCTTTTTTGAATCGCCCGCTTCAGGGACCCACCGCCAATCGCTACAGCAATATCGATCATGCTGCCTGCCTGGCGTCGATACCCAAATGCCCCAATGTTCCATGCGGACTCTACGATGCGCCAGCTTAACGCTTCCGGCATTCCCTGAATCTCGAACATTCCGGGGTGTGACCTTAGCTGCATTTCAAGGATCTGCAGCACTTCAAGGAAACTGCGACTGCTGTTGTGTGAGAGGCAGTTTGCATGAGCACGACGAGAATAGAGTCGATCAGACAAAAAACATCCGGTTCCGCTGCCTGCCAGTGTCAGCAGGAGCGAAAAGTCGGTTGCAACCCTAAAGCACTCCGGCAGTCCGCCTGAATCCTGCCAGGCAGACTTGCGAAAGACCATGCCCGGAAACCCAGTCGGGAACATGCTGTGCTTAACAGCCAGGAGCGTTCCCAGACTGTTTTCCATGAGAAACGCGGCGGTGCTTCTTCCTTTCGTCATTCCCCGGACCAGAGAGTCGCGTTCAAAATTGCGCTGGGCCACACTACCCCATCGATTTGGTAGTCCGAAGCGACTGGCACCGTGCGCCACATACTGAAGCTGTGGGTACTTCAGCAGCATCTCGTGACATCGCTCCAGCTTCTTCGAGGCAAAGATGTCGTCCTGCTCAAGCACTGCAATGAACTCTCCAGAGGCAGCGGCGATGCCAATGTTCAGGGGCTGAGCCGGCGAACCAGAATTGCGTTCTGTGGAGAAGAAACGAATGGGCAGGCTCAGCGCATGACGAGCAGCCCAGTCTTCTGCGATCTCGACTGAGGCATCGGATGAGCAGTCATCAACAAGGATAACCTCATCCGGTAGATGCGTTTGACACTTTACGGAGTCAAGTGCCTCTGAAAGATAGCGACTTCCATTGTAAATCGGAATGACAACAGAAAGCGGACAGGCACGCTGCATTAGAATTGGGTTATGTGAGCGATTGAGTTCTGCGACTTGAGTCTGATGACGTCATAGTCAGGCATCATTTCGCAGCAATTCTCTGCAGAAGTTTCACAACTGGCTTCAGAAGCAATCGGTAGAATGGATAGGCCAGCAGCATCATCCCGACCATATGCGGGCTGCGATTTCCAAAAATCAGGTCGATCGCCAGTTTCTGGTAGTATGACATCGGCCGTGACGAGACACCAGTGACGTCACAGATCGCTATCGGTTTCTCAAGCTTTCTCCATCGCTGGTCGGCGATTAAATTAAAGAAAAGGTAATCGCTGATTGTCACCCCAGTCGCCACGAGGTACTCGCCAAATTGCTGATGAAGGGAACGTCGATAAATGACCGCCTGATGGTGGATCTGTCTGTCATTGAGGTTGCATATCATGCGACGCTGCTGATCGCCTTCATCCAGCATGACATCGGAATAGATCACATCTGTGTCGTCAGTTGCCAGTGGCGTCGCGGTCGTCAGGACACCGGGATCGTTAAAGCGATCGCCCGAATTCATGAAAATAATCCACTCGCTCCTCGCGAAGCGCAGCCCCTTGTTCATAGCATCATAAATACCACGGTCGGGTTCAGAAATCACTACATTGATGTGCGCCCTCTCTGACCTGAGCACGTCAAGTGTTCTGTCAGAAGAGCCCCCGTCGACCACGATGAGTTCGTACTGTCTGGAGGTCTGTTGTCGCAAACTGGCAAGTGTTTTCTCAAGTCCTGTTGCATCGTTAAGTACGACTGTAATGATGCTGAAAATCAGGCGGCCGTCACTGTCCACTGGGTTTGATTCTGGATGTGTGTGTTTGTGAATGACCATAGAATATGTTGATTGCGTCAGAGTAGGCCTGCTGCACGTCCTTCACCATGACATCGGGAGAGCAATGCTGCCGGACCCAGGCGAGTCCGGACGTCCCTAGGCTGTCTCGCAGACGAGAGTCAGTGAGAACCCGGCGAACGCATTCAGCAAGTTGCCCTTCGTCAAAGCATGGGGCAAGGAGACCGTTTCTCTCCAGATCTGCAATCTCCTTTGGGCCACCTTCGGAAAATGCTACAAACGGTGTACCACACGCCAGTGATTCGATAGCCACGTAAGGAAAGTTATCTGCGAGGGAAGGAATTAACGTGACGTCTGCCGCCCGGTAATACAGAGCTAACTCACCGGGAGTCATCGCCTCGTGGGTTGTACACCTGATGCCGTCAGTCGCCGAGGCAATTGCTGCATTGGCTCGACCGAGAAGGATAGTCTGGAGCCGAGAATGATCGGAAGCCAGTCGCCGAACGACGCTCAGGCCATGACTGAGCCCCTTGTGGATGTCGCCAAGATTCACAGACACCATCAGCACTAATTCTGCATCCAGTGGTATTGCGAGGCGTCTTCTTGCTTCTTGGCGCTCGATTCGCGTTTCCGGACTGTCAAGGAGACTTGTTGCGTTGCGAATGACTCGAACAGTGGCATTTCGATGGCGCGGATGTGCGAGAAGCTTGCTGCGCAGATGCTCAGAAGGAGAAATATGAAGATCGACGCGCGGGCAATAACGGTCAAGGAGGCGACCGACACTTCGACTCTTGAACGAAGAATGGTAGGGGGACAGACGCAAAATTCGGTGACCAGCCGATGCGTGACGGAGTACTGCCGATCGCGTGACTTTTCCTTCAAGCAGGCAGGAAATTCCTTCTGTCGCTGCCCATTCATCGTGGTGCGTCCAGACTGTCGGAAACCTGCGTGTCAGGCCTTGCACGGCACACATCGACAACCAGGCTCCGGAGATTTGATTCAGGTGAACCACATCGAAGGCACTCTCAGGAATTGCGGCAAGCTCACGACGGCTGGCAAAATGCCGAAAATCCGTGTATTCCGCTATCAGTTCAAGCGGAAAAAGCATCCGCTCACGAAGTGAACGACGAAGCTGTTGGTGATGCGAATCGATTAACGCCTTGTTGGCCAACACTGTCGCCTGATGACCGCCGGCATTCAGAGCGGCGGTAAGCTCACGAACATATCGAGCTGCTCCTCCAGACACAGACGACTCAGTAATCAACAGCACTCGCAGTTGCCGAATAGAGGTCATGCTCCGCCCGCAATACCAATAGCCTCCAACAGCCGAATGGGAAATCGGACTATGAGAGACGGTTGCCAATAAATTGCCTGAACTGCATGCTTTCCGGCGACGATCGTGTTTCCGTGTCTCATTGCATCCAATGCAAGCTGCCAATCAAGCCTGGGCTTGAACAACCGGACCCATTTCGGGTGATCCGCGGTAGCCCGGATTAAATCAGCGTATTGAAGAGCCTGAGAGCGCTGATAGACCGACAAATGAGTCGCCACCCGGTCTTCAAAAGCTGCCGCCAGAGCGCGTGTCGCATTGTTCCCGAGCCCAAACTGCCTGATGATCGAATCGTCGATCTTGCTGACCGCTTCCAGCGGATCAGCCAGTCCCTCCCGCCGACGAAAGGCAGAGTACTGGGCCGCCAGCGTTCCCCATACCTGCTGTTGTAATTTGCGCACCGTTGCCTGTTCGCTGTGGATGCGATAATAGATTAGTGGTTCGGCAATATTCGCAATTAGGCCGTGCTCGATCATTCGGAGCCAAAGATCGTAGTCCTGTGCAGCAGCAAAACACTCTCTATATCCGCCTGCTGCAATAAAGGTCGCCTTTCGCATCATGACCGTTGGGTGAATCAGACAATTTCCACGGAGAAGAAGACGGCGTACCGCAGCATGATCAGTGGGTACCGCCTTCAAGGTGTTCGTCTTACCTTTATCCGCGAGGTAAAGAGCTGTACTGCCGACCAGAGCATACTCTGGATGATCATTCATCCATGAAACCTGAGTTGCAACGCGATGCGGCATCGGCACATCATCCGCATCCAGTCGGGCTATGTAATCCCCGACTGCTTCTGCAATGCCTGCATTCAGTGACGCTGCCAGTCCACGATTATGGTGCCGAATCACCCTTATGCGACTGTCCGTGGACGCATAGCGAGAAAGAATTTCACCGGTGTCATCAACAGAACCATCGTCAACGGCGATAAGTTCCCATGAACTGAATGTCTGGGATAGAACACCCTCCATTGTCTCTCCCAGATGCTTGCCGGCATTGTGGGCCGCCATCACAATGCTTACGACAGGGTTCGAAGGCACGCTGACCGCCGTTCGAGCCATAGACCCAGTTGCAGGAGAGCCCACCGCTGCTGCGCACCGAGGCGACAAATCGCTCTTTCCTCTCTGATTCCCGGCAGCAAGGTCGCTAATGCTGATTCGCTGGCTGTTAATCGCTCCCAAAGAGCGACTAGTGCCGGATGTCGCATCCACTGGGCAACCGGAGCACCGAATCCCTGCTTTTTTCGGTTCCTGATTTTCTTGGGCCAGAGATCAGCACATGCTTCATAAAGCAGCGACTTAAGTCGGGCTGGAACGAATCGAATGGATTCTGGTAAAGCAAGGACGTAGTTGGTTAATTCCCGGTCGAGAAATGGCGCTCTTGACTCGAGGCCGTGCGACATAGTCGCGCGATCAACCTTCATAAGAATGTCACCGGGCAAATACGTGGAAATGTCGAACCATGTCGCCCTATCCAGCCCTGCCACATTCGTCGGGGGCTTATATCGCGCGATTACATCACTCGTCATTACACGCAGTCTTGATGAGCCCCATAGGCTAGAGCGGTCTTCCAGCCATTTGCCTGCGAGGCAGATGTGCCGATGAAAGATGTCGTCGAACTGCCGAGAGACAAGTTTTGCTTGATGCTCCATGCCCATCCGTCCAACGGAAGCGGATGTCATCAGTTTCAGCTTCTGCAGAACCATGGCTGTCCACAGCATAACGCGGTGGGCGAGGATCTCTGCGAGCCCTGCACGGTCAGCGGTCCTGCCAATCCACGGAGCATACCATTCATAGCCGCCAAAGATCTCATCCCCACCATCTCCAGTCAAAGCAACAGTGACATGTTGCTTTACTGTTCGAGCAAGGCAGAAAGTGGGTACACTCGATGAATCACCGAGCGGTTCATCATAGGCACGAGAGATCTGCTCAAGCAGTTCGATCGAGGGAGCAGGAGCCTGAATCTCGCGGTGATCCGAACCGTAAGCTGTTGCGACCTGCCGAGCATGAGGCAACTCATCAATAGCGTCTCCGAAACCAAGAGAAAAAGTACGGATCGGCCGATCAGAGTGCTGTGACATCAGCGCTACCACCGTCGCACTGTCAAGTCCGCCGCTGAGAAATGCACCAATCGGCACGTCCGAGACCATTTGTCGCCGAACCGCGGAGTCAAGAAGCAAGCGGACCGTTGATACAACCTCACGGCTGGCGACCGCGCGAGACGACGACATTTCGGGCCGCCAGTACCGTACGATCCTTAACGATCCTCCCTCAAAGATGAGCGTGTGAGCCGGAGGCAGTGTATGAATATTTTCATAGATGCAGCGATCGGGCGGCACGTAGTAAAGCCCAAGATAGGCGTCCACCGATACTAGATCCAGACGCGGCTCAATCAAGCTTGTTGCCAGGATTCCCCGGAGTTCCGAGGCAAACATCATTCCGCTGTTCCCGAGCGGCGCGTAATAAAAGGGCTTCTCTCCGAATCGGTCACGCGCGGCGAAAAGTCGCTGTTCAACAGAATCCCAGATAGCGAACGCGAACTGCCCGTTGAGTTGCTCAACAACTTTGCTTCCGTAATGGATGTAGGCCGCCAGCAACACTTCAGTATCGGATCGCGTCCTGAAGCACCAGCCTGACTGCTCCAGTTGATTCCGCAGGTCAGACCAATTGAAGATTTCGCCGTTAAATACAACCCAATACCGCTGGGCCGCGTCGGTCATTGGCTGACTTCCACCAACGAGATCGATCACGCTCAGGCGTGCATGGCCAAGGTGACATCCCTCAAGTCGGACGTGACCAAGCCCATCAGGCCCTCGATGCGAAATTGCATGAGTCATCGATTCAATCAATGTCGGATTCAGATTCTCTGTCGAGACGATACCAGCAATACCACACACTCAGGAGAGCCCGATCGTTCTAAAGATCATCTCAAACCTTGCATGCCATGTGTGCTCGGCCCGCGCCCGCCGCATGCCAGCCTCGCGAATCCGCTCGCGGGCCGAGGAATTTGCAAGATAAAACTTAGCCTTGTCAATAAGGTCGGCACGATCATGGAAAAATACGATTTCCCTGTCCGGCTCAAAAAAGTCTGCCAGTTCCTCGAAGTATTCCACGAGATAAAACGCCCCGCTCATGGTGGCTTCGAAGTCACGAAGTCTCACCTGCCTGATCGCACTCCGATCTGCAACCTGTGTAAATCCAAGACTGACACGACTGCGACTATACATCGCGATTAATTCGTCGTCGGACAGGGGAGGTCCACAACGATCAACCGGGAACGTTGTCTGTTCTATGTCGTTATCTGCTTTACGACGCAGATTCCGCAGTCGACGATAACAATGGGCAAGCCACGACCCCGAGCCCCGTTCCTGCCAGTGCGGCCCCCACGCCCTTACGTCAATACCGCTGTCCAGCAATCCACGGAGCAGATACGGGCGTGTTCCGTATCGTTGCCCGACAAACGTCACGTCGAATTCCAATGGTACCTGATGCGGCATGTAGATATTGGGATTGGCAGCCTCCTGGCAGTAAATCGGCGTGGCTCCAGCCTGTCGGTAGTCATCCAGTCGAAATTTCTCCGGCACAAGGCAATAGTTGTAGGCTGGTGCGAGTTCCTTGATCAGGTGAAACTGATAGGAAGCGTTACAATACCAGTTGACCGTCACAATCCCCATACTTCCAATCTCCCGAATGATATCGGGGTGTACGTACGAGGAATAGAAGTAGCTGAAGAACAGGTCAACGGGCGCTTTCGCGTGCGCGGCCCGCAGCTGCTGAAGCAATGCTTCGCCGAATCGCGGCCTGTGTAGAGCGATGAACGCTCTGTTAAGCAGAGCGCCAGGATCGAGATGCTCATTTGCACCAGTGTAGTCGTAGTCGAAGACAACGACGTCGTGGCCAAGATCTCGCAGCGGCAGTAACAGGTTGTTGTACCAGACTCGGGATTCCGGCAACCGCGTTTGGTGGGCGGTACCTGGTGTGGCGTAAAAGATCCTCACCGGTTGTTCTGCTCCGATCCACGGTTCGTCCCTTGCAATCCTTGTTCGTTCCGTTCAAGCCGAAGACAGAGGGCCAGCTTTGTTGCATAGGAATTGATATCAAAGCACGATGCAAAACGCTCCCGGCCGGCACGTTGCAGTCTCTGGCAAGCTGAATCATCATCCGCAAGAGAACGAATCGCTGCCGCCAGGGCCGCTGGATCTCCTTCCGGGCAGATGATCCCGGCGTTTCCCACAACTTGGGGGATAGCACCGCTGTCAGACGCCACTATCGGCAGGCCAGCGGACATCGCGTCAGCAAGAACTCCGCCAAATTGTTCCTTCCACAGTGGCTTCGTCAGTGATGGCAATACAAGGCAATGTGAAGCTGCGTATAGCCGCCACAGTTCTTCCTTGGGCAAGAGGCCAGCTAAATAGACTCTGCCCCTGAGCGTAGGTTCCGCGGCGGCTTGCTCAACTTCAGGCAGGAGCGGGCCGTCTCCCGCGATGACGAGGCAAAAGTGCCTCGGCAGCGAACGCATCGTGTCCAGCAGGGTCCAAATACCCTTTTCTTCGCATACTCTTCCTGCGAAGCAGACGACGAAAATCCCGCTATGCTGTTCGAATGGCAGTACCAGAGGCAGTCGATCTTCTGGTGGTCCGAAGTTTCCAGCGACCAGTGTCGCAGTCTCCACGGCGCGGGGGAACCCTGCCGCATAGAGCCCATCGATCGAAGCGTCGGCGACGGCAGCCACGGCGTCGACCCTCCGCCACAGCCAGCGGCGGAGCCAATCGACAGCAATACTCCATCGAGGAAAAATGTTCTCGCAAGCAGCCACGACAATTCTCGGCCGCCTCGACCAGCGAAAGGCAAGGAGCACTACCAGAGTAAGCCACGAACTCGGCTCCTCCTGCACCCACACGACGTCTGCATCGAGGCGTCCCAGCTCTTGCCACACCCGCCATGCCTGTCGCAACGTGCTGGCGTCGTCGACCGTGATTAGGCATAGACCGGGAATTTCGGCCTGAACTTGTTCCTGGGTGATCGAACCGAGCGAACCGTGTACTGAGGGCAGTGCAGGAGGCAGCGGCATAATGATCACAGGCTTTGCTACGCTCCATTGGCGGCAAAGAAAAGAGAAGGCCGCCCAATGTTGCGGATAGAGCGCTAAGCGGCTGACAAGGGCGACTCGTGTGGCGTGCGTGGCTGAAGGGAGAAATCCAAGATTTGAATCATTCGACCGTGCCATTGACTTAATCGACTCCGGCCGAAACGGGGGTGCTTCCGGCAATGCCTCTCCACGAGGTGGCACACCAGGGGGTTTGCGCGACGTCGGACAGCCCAGCATTTTGCATCCATTCGGCGACTTCTTCGGCTGCGTGCGTAGATGCGTGCTCCGGTGTGATGGCGTCGAAGAGGTCGAGCACACGCCAGCGGCGATCTGGAATCGCGAGGACGGGGAGCCATTTCTGCATGACCCAATCTCCAAGCGGGCGGCAGATCTTGCGGATCGCAAGCATGGGCTCAGTGAGCGCGTAAGCAGCTGTCATGCTATACGCGAGCGGCAGGCCATAGCCAAGATAGGGGCGAAGGATTCGGGTGATGCTCCGCCACCTTCTGACTGAAGCATAGTCGTAAAACTCATCTTTAGGGTACACGCAGCAGGCGGCCCATGCTCCGGTCCTGAGTAATCGGGTGAGATTTCGCAAGCCATCCTCGGGATTGGGCGTGTGGTGCAGGACGCCGATCGTGTATCCGCCGTCAAAGCTCTGGTCCGCGAACGGTGGATTAAGGATATCACCCTGCACGACGAGCACGTCGGGATCGTCTCTAAAATTCCGCCGCGCCGCCTCCACTGCCAGACTGAGGTCGACGCCGACAGCCTTGCCACCCTTCCGGCGGACGACGTCCAGGAACCTGCCGGGACCACAGCCGAATTCGACGATGGTCTTGCCACGCACGTCGCCATCGGACGCCCACGTTATTGCCTCCCACATCCGCGTGGTATGGCCCGCCATCGGCCGCCCGACGTTTTGGTCCTCGAACTGCAGCCTTGGCCAACGATTCCACTCTACGCCGAAACTGTGAGAGTAGTGTTCGGCTTCTACAAACCGTGGAATACCCCGAACGATCGAGTATCGCGTGCCGTCGGTCGACTCGAGCACACCCTCGATCACCATGCCGCGCCCGTCAGCCTGCCCCTTGACGAGCGTGAGCGTCGACTGAGTCTTTGGACAGCGGAGGATATCAATAAAATCGATGTGCATGCGATCACTTCAACTGGAAGCCAGCACCGGAGTCACTTGAGCTGCTATGCGAACAAATCTGAGGAACGGATTATGGACGCATGATGTGGGGCACCGCGACGAGGAGTCGTTGCGGTTCTTTTCTGTACATTCGCTTTCGGCTTCGTGAGAGCGTTTACGATACAGGTGGCCTGATATACGGTGGAAAGAAGTTCTTCTCGCGAAACAGCATGCTTAGCGGAGTCCGACCGTACAACTCGTATCCTTGCTCGACAAGAAACCGATACACAGGGTGCTCGAGGCAACGGACAAGATCGATACCCATGACTTCGGCACAAACAACTCGCGGTCGATATCGCTGCCAATCGTTTCCTCGCAATACTGCGATTTCCAATCCTTCGACATCAACCGAAAGAAAGTCTATTTCCACACCTGGGGGAAGATGCTGATCCAGCAACGATTGCAAAGTTGTAACGCGCACCGGCACAACTTTACGGTCCGCTCCAACAGAGTTATCCTGCGACAGCGTATTGAGCGCTCGTTCTTCAAATTCCATCAGATTTAACACCCCTTCGTGATCAGCCACCCCGACATTGACGTTTATGTCACGGCGACGACGACGGTCAAACAACCGCTTTGCGTCAGGTGTGACATCGACATTGATGCCCCGCCAACCACGTTCGTAGAAGATGCACGTGTTACTGAATCGAGTAGGGTGATAGCAGCCAACGTCCACGTAAAACCCGGTCGATACATGCTGAAACATGGATGCGATGAGAACGTCCTCGCCGTCCTGTGAGTAAATAACGCGCCGGCCATCGAAAAGCGGCCAAACATCGAGCAGGGGACAAAAGAGTCGACGAAGGATACCGCGGAGCATTTGCAACATCTCGCAGAAGGGCATGCTTTTGCCGGGCTGAAACCATTTGGAGCCAGGAACTTACCAAGGCGTTCCGTAACACGTTTCGACCGCTTTCGGCAGACTTTTGCAGAGGCGGCCTTAGTTTGATGCGAGTCAGATTATGCACGCGTGCCGATTCGCTCATGTCGACGAACGACGGCCGCCTCGAACATACCCTCCATCACTATCCCACGCCCAAAGTCTGCCCCTCAACGAGCGCGAACGTCGACTGCGTCTTTGAACAGCGAAGGATGTCAATGAAATCGATGTGCATGCGATCACTTTCAGCCGAAGCCAACAGTGGAGTCACTTGAGCCGCCAGTTCTCCCACACGAACGGATACTCGTAAGTCAACTGGTGCGTGGCTTGCAGTTTCTCTTTGATCGCTGCCATGCGCCGCTGCGCATCCGGCACAAAGTCATGAAATTGTACCTGCACTTCGCGGATGTTCGTGATCCAGTCGCTGGCAATCAGATGATCAAGCAGGTCGTACTCACCACCTTCGATATTGATCTTCATCAAGTCGACGTGATCAATGCCGAGCCCTGTCAAATACGTTGCTGCCTCACGCAACTCAATCGTCACTGTCTCCGCACTGGCGCGACGGAAGATGGATGTGCCGTCCGCACCCATGAACATCGTCGCCTTTTCGTCTTTGCTCGCCAGACCGCATTCGTGTACGGTAACCAGCGGATTGTGCCTGAACCGCCACCGCAGTTTCTCCGCGAACCGATGCACCGGCTCGAACACATGCATCCGACAACGGAATCGCGAGAAGATGTCACTCGTCCAACGGCCTTCGTAGCCGCCCAAGTCCACAACGACGGACGTGTTTTCAAGCTTGTAATCCAGTCTCAACCGATCCTCGGCCTCATCGGCATACCACTTTGCGACGCGTATTTCCGCATCCGTGAGATGAAACTTGCGCCCAAGCCAAAAGCACGCATGTCCAGTAAAGTCGAGCAGTCGTCGCAGAGTGTGCAGCAGGTTCATCGTGGGTTAATGTCCTTCCTTGCGGCGATCCCAAACTGACTTTTCAACGAAGATGGTGTTGATGAATGTGTCGCCATACACGACATAACCGACTTCACTCATTCGCTCAAAAATACCCTCGATCTTCTCCTCACTCACATGCGTCACAGACTCGATGCAGAACACCGGTGGCCGATACCGTTCGAAATTGAAACCTCGCAAGATGTCCAGATCGAGTCCTTCCACATCAATGGACACAAACTCGGGGCAGCGATCAAAATGCTCCCCGATGATGTCGTGCAGGGGAATCAGCGGAATTCGCACTGTGCGATTCAGTTTGTATGCCGGGTTCGTCAGCGCCTCATCCACGAACTCGCGAGAAAATGTGCTGAGAGTGGCTGGTTCCATGACAAAAAAGTCTGCCTCGGACCGGCGGTCGATCCCCACACCAACATTCAGGCATTTGTCGCGCGGCCTTGCTCGCTGGATACGACTGCACAACACGGGGTTCGGCTCGACGCACACCCCCGACAGCCCCATTCGGTAGAAAAAGTAGGTATTGCTCAGAAGCTTCGCGTCATGGGCGCCAACATCAAGATAGGTTGGGCGATCGATGCGCAGAACACCTCTTAGCAGATAATCGACAATAATGTCCTCGCCGGACTGTGCGTAGGACTTGCGATAATGCCGACGAAATCGGCTGAGAAACCCTAGCACCACGTTGTCACTTCTCCCATGGCCCAGCGGCGCATTCGAGCGGCAGCTTCGACGGATGACCGCCCTGCGAAAATCTCCAGCATCGACTGTGCCAAGCGTCCGTCAGAATATCAAGCACCTATTGGCGCGTATCGGCGCCGCCTTCGCAAACAATGACTCAACGATCCCGTTTCAGATTGTTCGATCATACGATCCCGTTGCTTCGGCGACGGCGGCAATATCCCCACGTCTCGGCGAAACGGCTTCCGCTGCAGCCCATCCTCGTCGACCGCGTTCATCAGGATTCTCAGCGAGCGCCATCGCCCAGAATCCCGGAATGATCAAGCTCAACCGCCGCGGCATTGAAAATTCTGACAACACGATCACAGTATTCAACGGTCGAGAGGCGGTGTGCGATCATGATTATGGTTAAGTCGCGAGAGAGACGTTCCATGGTCATCATGATCGCTCGCTCAGTCTCGTCATCCAGCGAACTAGTAGCTTCGTCCAGGACCAGAACCGGAGCCTGCTTGTACAGCGCTCGTGCAATTCCAATTCGTTGCCGCTGCCCACCCGAAAGTCGAATTCCGCGTTCTCCTACCGTTGTATCATACCCGCTGGGAAGTGACTGGATGAAATCGCCAAGTTGGGCAGCTTCAGCGGCCGATTTGACTCTGTCCCGGTCAACGTCCTCGGAGCAAGTTCCGAAAGCGATGTTCTCTGCAATGGTTGCATCGACCAGAAATATGCTTTGCGGAACATGCGCGATATTCGCCTGCCAGCTCATCGTGTCAACCGTCTCTCCGTCAACAAGCAGGTGCCCGGAGGTTGGCTCAAGCAGCCCCATCAGCAGATCGGCAACCGTGCTCTTTCCGCTGCCCGAAAGACCAACAATCGCGACGCGACTGCCCTTCGTAACTGTAAGGGAGATCTCACGAAGCACATCGACACCGTCGTGTGAATAGCGAAACGTGACTTTGTCGAGTGCAATCGACTGCCGAAATGGGACCGGGGCATGCTTCCGCATCAGCGATTCATCGACCGGGGATTCGAGCATTGCCAACACTTCGTCCATTTCAGCTGCACTGCCCCGAATATGGCCAAGAGAAACGTAAATCAGATGCACAGCGGGGAGCATCCGCTGACTCCCCATTGCCAGTAGTCCAAGGGTCGGCAAAGCGGCAGTCAGTCCTCCGGATGAACTTGCCAGCAAAAGAGCCAATCCTGCCATGGCCACCAGCGCTCCCGCCATTACCGCGTGCGCCGGAAACTCATTCAGCAGGTTTTCCCGAACGGTGAGTTGCCTGAGTGGCCAGTCATGCTGGCGATAATGTCGCAGGATTGCTCCGTACGACTGGCTCAGGATGACGTCACGAATGCCACCGAGTCCCTCCTGAATGTTTTTCACAACCTCACGTCCACATTCAGCACGACGATGACTCATTTGAACCAGCTGCTTTCGGGTCATCTGGGCAATCCCAATATAGATGACGGCAAGAAAACCCACGGTCACCAGAGCAGTCCACGTACTGAGTGTTAAGAGTGTGGCAACCACACAGAACAATACCAGCGTGGAGACGACAAGCTGGAGCACAAAGAAAAGCACAACGTCTACCAACCGCGACACTTTTGAGATCACGGTGTGAATGACACTGCTAGAATTACGATTCACGTGGACCGAAAACGGCTGAAGCAGTGCGCGGCGATACGCTTCACAGGAAAGGTCGCTGCCGATGCCCGCAAGAACTCGGCCAGTAAGCCAGAGGTTTCCGATTCTGACCGCTCCGGCCAGCACCGCGAGACACGCGAATCCAACAGCGACTGGAACAACCGCATCAGCAGGCTTCGCAATTCTCGTGGCATCAAACGCAATCCGAAGCAGGGGATTCTGCCAGAGCTTTTCCGGTGCAGTTAATGCGGTGACAAACGGGACCATGGCCGCTACGCTCACGGCTTCCGCCAGGCCACTCGACAGCATGCTAAAAAGCAGCATAACGAGCTGTACCTTGCGGTTGACGATCAGGCTTTGGTTTGCAGGGAGTTGTACCCAGAGGCGGTACAGGTTGTGACGAAAACTTCCGCTTCTCTGATTCATCGCGACTTCAGCAGGTCTTCGAAAGCAACTGTCTTTGGCGAGAGTTTCCGTGCCGAACCCCAGAGTCGATTTGAAGCGCACACTCCGTTCCTCTCGGTGACACGCGCGCATCACGATTTGAGGAATCAATGGTGCTGATCGCGGCGACCGCGACCATCAGGCATTTCTCCAGGCCATCCATGAAAGACATATTCGGCGGGTTCCGTTTGGTTGACACTGCGATCATATCGGCCAACCGGCGTCCGTACGACGGACCGGTTCCCTGCCGCTGGCTGATTAACGATTACTTAACAATGTTCCCGGGTTGGGTTCGCACCCTTGCGGGGTTCTGGGTTCCCGCCTTCGCGGGAATGACAAATCCCTGTTTTTGGGACTGAAAGCACACTACTGTGGTTGTGAACATTGATCCCTCGCTGACGCAGCGGGTTGGGATGAATTGAGGATGCTGCCATGGATGTTCACCCACTTCTATGGCGTGACTCCTTTTTCAATCGCCTGCAGGTCTCTCTGCACATCAGGCCACCCAGGTCTTAGCTCCAGGGCACGCCGAAAATGGAGAATGGCCGATGTCAAGTCACCACGATCTCGCGCCAGCGAACCAGCCAGGGCGCGAGCTTCAGCGGAACTGTCCTGAGTGTGAAATGCGAGTTCGAGGTACTGGGTTGCGGTGACCAGCTCATTTCGTGACAGATCACTTAATGCCAGACACACATACAATGCGGCGAGATTCTTGGCACGTCGTAGATCGCGGTGAACCGGCAACTGGCGTTTCTGCAACTGAAAAGCACGCATGAGAGTCGTTCTTGCTGTGGCTGCCTCGCCATGATAAATCTCCTGTTCCCCGAGGCGAACAAGCAGGATCCACGATTCCTGACGCCGTTCCCTAAGCTCTCTGTCAAGCTGACGGAGAAATGGCAGAACCTCCGATTCTCGATTCTCGATGCTTGATGCATGAATCAGATTCTGAATGGCTCGATCATTGTCAGGATTCTCAACGACGGCCGCCGCCCAGAGTTTCATTCCGGTGGAGTAGTCCGTTGCTCTCAGATAGCAACAACTGGCAAGAAGAAGTCCAGCAATGCCTGCAACCAGCCACGACCTCGCTGCTTCCACTGTTGTGGAACAGCGAAGAAAGAGAATCGAAGCAAAGCCGAACGTCAGGAATGCCAGTGGAAGGTACATCCGATGGTCGACCCACAGATCCGCGGTGGGAATGAAAGACGATGTCGGAGACAAAATGATGAGCGGCGAAAGGACCAGAAAAAGAATGGCCCACTTGCGCCCCCACAAGATCCACAGAACACCTGCCAGCAGTGCACTCGTCAGGCCAATCCAGAATCCGTTCTGCCAGACTGTTGCCGGGACCTGCAGCCCGTGATCAATACTGAGCCACTGAGGCCAGCACGCGGAGAAAATGTAAAGCCATATCACCTGACATTGTGCGGCAAGGTACAAAGGGACCGGTGGTGCATCACCTCCAAATCCCACATTGCCGGCTCCCGTCATCAGACCGGGAAGGAGTGTCCAGACGGCAGGAATCGTCAGCAAAACCCCTGCAGCAGCCAGCTTCCATTGAGCTCTGACGACTGCTCGCCATGAATCTGCAAGGAAGGCCCGATCCATCAGGAGCATCACCGCCGGAGCTGTAATGATGATGGTCTTTGAATAAATCCCGGCCGCCATTGACAGTCCCGCAAGACCAAGCCACGCGACGCTTCCTGAAATCCTCCATCGCGCAGAGCAATAAAGAAACAGAACAAAGAACAATCCCATCAGAGACTCACATCTTTGTGCCACGTAAGCAATTGCAGCGGAGTTCAGCGGATGGAAGAGCCACAACAGCATCCCAACGATCGCCACGCTCCAGCATTTTGTTACCGAGGTACTGCTCTGCGGGAGCTGACTCATCAACAGCATCGCCAGAAAATAGAGCGACAACCCTGTCAGGAAATGAATGAGAACATTGCCGACTCGGTGAACAAATTGAGATTCTCCGAAGAGACGTGATTCCAGCTGAAACGTCAACCTGACAAGGGGACGGGCTGCCGGGTTCATCCAGGGCTGGTCAATCAGTATGTCAATGATCCCGTGTGTGTCCGGAACAACGGTCACAACGACTTCATCGTCAAACATCCGCGGACCGGAAAAGGACGGAAAGTAACAGATGAAAAGGACGATCAGGCCCAGCAGCATGATCGGGGTGGTATAGCGTCGCAATGACTCTGCCGACTCTTCATTCCGCATTTCTTCGCGTTTCGCCATTTTCTGACTCAGGATTGAGTTGACTGCAATTCTCAATTTGTTCTGCGGAACGATCTGTTGGCATGGGTTGATGAAATGGCCGCTCAGTCGCCAGTCGTCGGACAAGTCTTGTGATCTGCTCCCGCTGCTGCTCAACCGCGTGCAGGAGATAGAAGAATGCGAGCAGGAAACAGATGGCTGTGCCGTAAAGCAGGACATCAGCACCCCGCCCGATACTCAGGAGGCTCGCAATCCGGTTGGTAATTGACGGGACCAGTATCGCGATCAGTGCCAGGAACCAAACAAGCCCACGGAGTGAACTGATACTCCGTCGAGTGCGTCCCAATATCTGCAGGATCAATTCCAGCAGCAACAGCACCGACATTAAGGTGCCCGCGAGCCATTGAAAGAGTGTCATTTCAAAAGCCTCGCGATCGCCAGACGTCCCAGAACCTTGAATGCGGCACTGCTCTTCTGTCCTTTTTCAAGACTCTCTGTTGTGTATCGAATTTGGCAGGGTACCTCCACCACACGAAGCCGCGAGCGAGCTGCGAGAGACAGGATTTGTGAAGCATGAGCCATTCCATCCTCCGAAAATCGGAGCGTTCTTGCGGCGTCTGCTGTCATGGCTCTGAGCCCATTGTGCGCATCCGTCAGTCGCATGCCCGTTGTTAGTCGAGTAAACAGAACCGCGAGCTTCAATAGCACCCGGCGGTGGAGCGGAATCCCGGGAGCACTCCCAAGGAATCTTGAACCAAGCACGAGGTCCGCTTCTGACCGCTTCAGGATCTCAATCATCTGAGGAACGTCGGCGGCTCGATGCTGTCCATCAGAGTCAAACGTCACCAGGAACGTTGCACCTCTGCTGAGCGCAAAATCAATCCCTGTCAGAAGTGCAGCACCCTGACCACGGTTAACCATATGTCGCAATACGTGCACGTTTCGGGAAGCCGCCAGTTCCGCAGTCTGGTCATAGGATCCATCATCAACCACAACAACGCTGGCAGACAGCGCCGACAGGTCATCGAGCACTCCGACGACTCGGTGCATTTCGTTGAATGCCGGCACAATGACCCAGATGCTCATGCCAAAAACTCGTTGGGTTGCGGGACCTCGCGGTAACTCACACTGATCGTCCCACAGATTGTTTGCTTATCGTGAATATTCAGTTAACTTTCATAGCCTGTTGATGATCCGATGCCGTGCTAACCTGAGAATTGTCCTTCCAGCGGATGTCATGAATCAGCCGGCTGTATTCCGAGACAGTCGTCTTCTGGGCGAGAACCAAATTTCGCGCGGACTCCTGTAAGGACTGCATTCCTGATCGCTCCGCAGTTTCCCGAATCTCGAACGCCGGTTTGTGCTCGCTGATGGCATTCCGAAGCTCTGCCGTCACCTCCATCGTCTCGAATACGGCTGTTCTTCCAAAATACCCCGTGTTCAGATTCTTCTCATTCGCGACTCCTCGAGCTACCTGCGGCGGCTCAGAAGCCAGGCAATTCAGGAGTCGGCATTCATCTTCCGTGGCCGAGTAAACTTCTTTCGAGTCTTCGGAGATCAACCGGATCAGTCGCTGGGCAATCACCCCTCGAAGACAGTCTGCGATCGTCATGGCTGAAATGCCAAAGTTGCGAAGTACGTCGATGGCCGATGCGGTATTGTTCGCATGCAGGGTTGAGATCACAAGAACACCAGTTGTGGCGGCTCGACAGGCAATCTGGGCCGTTTCAGCATCTCGGATCTCACCAATCGAGATGATGTTCGGGTCCTGCCGAAGAACTCCTCGCAGAGCTGTCGCAAAATGGAGTCCGGTCTTAGCGTCGACCTGAATCTGATTGGCCCCGGAAATACGGCGTTCAACGGGATCTTCGATCGTTACGAGACTTCTGTTGGGCTGGTTCAGTTGTGACAGCATGCTGTAGACGGTCGTCGTCTTTCCAGCACCGACGGGCCCCACTACCAGCAGCAGCCCATACGGAGCCGACAGGAAACGCTTGACGCTTCGAAGCTGCTCGGGAGCGAAGCCAAGCGTGTCCGGCGTCACGAACTGATCCGACGGAGGCATGAGCCTCATAACAACTCTCTCACCAAGAATCGTCGGAATCGAACTGACACGAACATCGCGTGGAATCCCCGTGATCTGCGAGGCGACGATCTGGCCATCCTGCGGCAGGCGTTTGTCGGTAATGTCCATCCCACACAGCACTTTGATTCGACTGTTCACCTGAGCTCCATAAGCTCCAGGAACTCGTGCAATATCCTGAAGTGCACCGTCAACCCGAAACCGTACTCGAAGTCCGCCAGCGGCAGGATCCAGGTGAATATCGGTCGCCCGATGCGAGAATCCTCGCTGCAGGAGCACATTCACAAAAGATGCGGGCTCAACAACACTGATCAGTTCGGTCAGCTCTGCAGCAAGCGCAGATGACGGAAAAGCACCGGGGTCCATTAGAACGTTCCTGTTTGTGTCAGATGTCTTCGGCGCTGGGTCAAGTAACGCCCTTCGCCTGACAGATACTTCATTTCACACAGCCACTGTGCACGACCTAAGTAATGATCACGATGCGATCAGATTCCAAATCTTCAATCTGATTCACGAAAATTGTAATCCGGCAGTTTCTTTCGGAAACTGATTGGATTCTCCTTGAACCAGACGGTTGATAGAACCAGCAGCGAAATGACCGTTGCGAAGATGGAGAGTTTCCTCCGAAAGCCCTCCTCCTTCAGAATCCCGAGGCTTCCAGTCGACGCAGCTGCGGCACTCAGGAGCAGGGCAGCCAGTTGCGAGTTGACTCCAAGGACGGATTCCCGCTTGAACAGCATCGGAAGCAGCGCGGCAGCCCCCAATAGGCAACATGGCAGGGCAACAGCGACCAGCAGTGTCTTTTCCCGCTGTTCCGCCCGTGCCGATTGTGAAACACCAAGGTCGTATGCCGACTCTTCCCGGTCATCTGTGATGGACCAGACCTTCGTCAAACCCGATGCCTTCAAAACCGAGAGCACATCTTCAGACGGGCATACGACAGAAAAATGACCATTGCGCTTTTGAGCGGCTTTCCACAAACGGATAAGTCCAGCAACCGCACCGCTGTTGATATACTGGATTCTGGAAAGATCGATCATCAGGTTGGCGGGAGCTGCAAGTTCGTACTGTGTAATGGCTGCTGTCGTGATGGCTTCCTGATCGCTCCAGCTGAGTTTTTCTGCGAGTGTAAAGAAACGAACCAGACAATAGCCCCGATGAGTCTCCAGCGTGAATGGATCTTTGGGTTCTTCCTGATCAGCATTATCCGTTACCTGCTGCGGGGCTCCCGAGACTTTCGCAATTTGATTTCGTATGACTCCGACATCAAACTCACGAGTATCATCGAGGTGCAGGAAGGCAAGCGCCGACTCTCGGCTCTTCAGCACCTTCCATTGCTGAAGAAGTCCTGAACCTTCAAGTTCTGCAATGATCGTCGGTGACTCGGTCACAACAATCAGTTTTCGAGTACGAGGGTCCAGCTGCTTCCAGACCTTCAAAAGCACAGCAAGTACACCGTCCGGAAGACTATCAAGGCCTGGCACGGTGACGATCACGTTGTGTACATGAGATTCCGCGATCATGGTGAGAATCTTGCGGGTCGCCGCTTCGGTCTGTTCCCAGGTCATGGTCCGGAGATCAGGAGTGAACTCGATCCCGCAATACCGCTCATGGCGATCAAACGCAATTCCACTCATCCGCCCGGCCCGTCTTTTCGAAGCTTCTCATGATCGTCAAGGCGCTCAACCACAGCCCGGACGTACATCGGCCATCAGGCGAAACGAAATTTCAGCCCCCCGGCCCGACCTCTCGATCGGAAGGACGGTAGCCCGAGGATGTGAAATTTCTGTGAACAGCTGAGTCAGGACCAGAATTGCAAACGAGGATTCTCGTTGATTTATGAATTCTGTTCAAAAACGAGGGCCACTCCCGGATTTTTGCATATTCTACGACGACGAGCAGATCATTGCCTGCAGAGACGTGAATGAAACGTATTCCACTGGCAGCAGCCTATGAGTTTACCCTTTGCAAACAGAAGTCCTTCGGTCCAATGGGAACCTTTGTGGATGCCTCAGGTTCCGCAGATTCCGCTTTGGATTTGGTTTCGGCCAGCGGCGCTGCCGTCGGGACTCCATGTGACCTTGCCTCCTCCGCTGGTCGCGGCGTTCCCAATGTTCATGCCGTTTTCCCTCGCGGAACTGCTCGCCCACGTCCAGTTGACACCACCAGTTGCTCAGGCGGTGTCAATCTACGGAAGTCCGTGGCACCCGCTCGGAATTCATGATCCTGGGCTTTTCAGCGCCCTTGCTTCTCCTGCACCGGGGTTTCGACCGGACCTGTTTGTTTTGGTTGCAGAATCTGCGGTTGTTTCTGCCCCCTCGCCTCAGTTGCCTTTCTTTGGAAGCCCGGGAGTGGAGGCCTTGGAATTCGTCGACGAGAACGATGTCTTGTTTGACGAAAACAGCCCAGATGACCTTTCTGACGGCCTTATGGTCCAGCGAATCGAGGCAGCCTGGAAATCCGCGATCCAGATTGAGCGGCAGCTAACCGGACTTCGCCAGAAACTCAGCTCGATTCAAGCCAGTCTTGGCAAGATGGATCGAGATCTGTCGTCCGACGAGAGAACAGCTTCGGACCGCGAAGATCGCGATGAATGGAATGATGTGCGTCGCTGGCTCCGAGATCTTCAGGGGAAGTGCCATCGAGAAATCAAGGCCTTCGACATCGGAATGACCAGCGGTGCTGGCATCAGGAATTCACTTGAACAGCGATTCTCGGAGGCAATGGACGGGCAAGTTGCCCAAAGTGATCTCCCAGTCCTTCGACGTGAATTTGAGAAGTATCGCAAGGACATGGTCACTCTGCAGCGGGCGATGACTGCAACGCTTCAGTCGGCCTCACAGAACGGAACACAGCGTGCCCAAAGAGTCCTTGGCAAGATTGCCGGCAAGATTCGAGAAATGCGTGCAAAGAACCGAGAACCCATCGGTGGTGCCAACATGGACAAAACCTGTCGGCGAAAGAGGTAGTTCTTCATCACAACTTCACTGACTCAGGTTCAAATTGGACAAGATAGGGCTACTGTTGTCTGCTTGAGTTTGAGGTTTTTCCATGTCAAATCACTCCGGTGATTCCGGCTTTCAGCGTCGTGTGCATTCGGGGCACCTGGGCAACTTTCTGAGGAAACTTCAAGCCGCGGAAACTCCTGAGGATCTGGACAAGATTCTCGCAACTGCAAAGTTGGCCTTTGAGCGAAAGATGATTGAATCTTCGCAGTATCGGCTGGTCGTCGCAGAGTATCAGCAGCAGAAGACAATTCCCCGCGTGAACCGTAAGCCTCAGGAGTAGGCATAAATGAAGATTCGGTCTTACCTGACCGGCCCCGCCTTTGTGCGTAACCTGTCAGGAAGCCATCTGATTCGTGAACGAACAAAGGCCGACAGGGTTCTGTTGGTCGCTAGAAATTGGCCTGATCCATCGACATCGCAAACAGCATCTCTCGGGCAATCTGACGACAGCGTTCGTCGTATGTTGCTGCTTCCTGTGGCGTATCATCGGATACCTTCGGGTCTTCGTAGCGAATCGCCAGACGCAGATCACAGCCGATCGCCACAGGACAGTGTTGATCGGCATGAGAACATGTCATGATCGCACAGTAGTCACTCACAGGATTTGGAGACTGATTGAAAACCTTGGAAAAACATACCAGCGGCGCACTGTTGCTGGACCACGAGACGGAATGCTGCGGATTCGAAACAGACGCATCGGGCGTTGTAATCACAAGGCCTGCCCGCTGCAGTGCTGCCACCGTGCGAGGGTTGCAGGCCGTGACTTCCGTGCCGCCGGAGAATGTCTGAACATGGTCCAGACCAAACACTGACGCGCCGACCTGAGCCCAGATCTGAGTCAGATGGCTGCGGCGGGAATTGTGAGTACACACAAATGTCAGCCGTGCGGGACGGTTTTGCTGTCGGCACTGCTTCACGTAGTCGGACAGCTGATGCAGCTCCGCTTTGCGTTCTTCGGAGATCAGGCTGGCTTCTTTCAGCCTACTGGTCACATAGGACTGAAGCTCTGGATAGAGCGCATTCATGATCATGGTTTGCTCCTGAGTGTGTGTTCCAAACGTCATCGCCTGCCGTAAGGCAAAGGGGCCAACAGGGGCAGAGATCTGCCAGGCAATCATCGCGGTTCGCTTCGAGTATTCTCGGACAACTTCTCCGATGTACTTTGCTTCCTGCAGTCGACGCTGAACAAGCAGCGGATCTGAGACCTGCAAGGGAGTGAAACACTGATTGATGACCCATGCGAATGGTTCAATTCCGGCCCGTCGAAGATCCCGCTGAAGCTGCGCTGCTTCGTGAACCGGCGTTGCTTCCGGAAGCGCCACGATCAGGACACGAGTCAGTTCGGGATCTCTCAGCCGTGGCAGAAGCTTCTCGACATATTCCGGCATGCCGCTTGCCTGACGAGTCACCTCGCGGTGGTAGGCCAGTGCTGAATCCAGAAGCAAAACTGTATGACCTGTGGGAGCGGTGTCGAGCACCACGAAACGTCGCGTTCCCTGGGCCACCGCTTCCGCAAACGCGCGAAAGACGGCGATCTCTTCTGTACACGGCGACCGCAGATCTTCTTCCAGCAGTGCGAGGCCTGCGGCATCGAGTCCGGCACCGGCTGTTCGAAGAACCTCCTGTGAGTATTTTGCGGTCTCAGCAGCCGGATCGATGCGACTGACCGTCAGGTTCGCTCGATTTTCGCCGGCCACGGCTGCCGCGATGTGGGCCGCCGGATCCGTCGTTGAAAGAAGAACATCGTAGCCACGATCAGCCAGTGCCACCGCGACAGC
This sequence comes from uncultured Chitinophaga sp., assembly GCA_964538835.1. Lineage (GTDB taxonomy): Bacteria > Planctomycetota > Planctomycetia > Planctomycetales > Planctomycetaceae > SXXK01. The sequence goes on from CAZIGZ010000008.1 coordinate 84,897, forward strand.
GGCCGCGACCGTCGTCTTCCCAACACCTCCTTTGCCCATCGCCAGAATCACACCATGCCCCGGCGCGGCAAGGTCGTCCATGATCGATGACAGCGGTGGCAGTGAGATCGGCTCTGCGGTACCTTCGCCGGACAGAGGCGGAACAGCTGGCTCGCTGGCCATTGGGATCTTTTCACCCGGCCTGCGAGGAACCAGCTGGCGAAGCGATGCCGCTCCCAGCAGGCCGCCCACAGTCATCGGCAGGACTGTCCTCGGAAGATGCTGAAGGGCCGGAGGCATCTCCGAAATTGCCGCATCACATCGACTCTGCAGCGCAGTTGCATACGGGTCCGAGGCATCTGTCGCTCGAAAGACCGCATTGATCACAAGGTGCTGATTGCTGACGCCCAGAGACTGCAGCTCGTGACTGGTTCGTGCTGCTTCACGAAACGCCGCATGTTCGGCACGTGTCACAAGGACCAGGGTTGTCTGAGCCGCATCGCTCAGTGCTTTGACTGTCTGCTGGTACAGAGCCTGTTGTGCCTGCAGACCGGCAAGAGGCCCCAGGCATGATGTTCCTGTCGAGTTCTTTTCCATGAACCCGGTCCAGGCCGAGGGTAGCGTCAGGAGTCGCAGCGTGTGGCCGGTTGGCGCTGTATCGAAGAGGACATGATCGAACGGGGCCGTCGCCGAAGCGTCACCAAGGAGACGAGAAAACTCATCGAACGCAGCAATCTCGAGAGTGCATGATCCGGACAGCTGCTCTTCCATGCTCGTAATCGCAGCCGCTGGCAGCAGTGAGCGATAGGGACCGATCATTTTTTCGCGATAGTCAGCAGCAGCCTGCTCTGGATCCAGGTTCATCGCAAACAAGTGCGGAATCGAGAGAATCGGAGTCGGTTGCCGCTGGAGCCTCGTCCCCAGAACTTCATCCAGATTGGACGCAGGATCGGTCGATACCAGCAGAACTCGCTTGCCCTGATCGGAGAGCCAGACGGCCACGGCACAGGCCACCGATGTCTTTCCAACGCCGCCCTTGCCCGTAAAGAACAGGTGGCGAGTGGGGTGATTCAGAAATTCCATAGCATCGACTTCCTGTGTTCGAACTTCAATGATCAACCAGATCGGTCATGGCCTGCCAAACTGTACTGAGTTGATCCGTTATGTAGTTGTCAGCAGCATCCGGAAGAACCGTCACAGCTTCCCTGCCCCATGATGGGAAGGCTCAGGCCCGGGGCCGGCTTCGCAACTGTTTCAGCAGCAGCAGATGTTGATGAAGATGATGTTGACGCTGCTGCTCCTGTCCACATCTGCAGCATCTGCATCGAAGGATAGAGCCCCCGACTGACGATGCGCCCGTCGATGACAATCACTGGCAAGACGTCCGTTCCCCCCGTGGCCATCAGCGCCTGAACTTCGGCGCTCTGCACAAAAGCCTGAGGCTGCTGCGCCAGGTTGTATCGTTCCACAGAACATCCGGCCTTCTTCAGAGAATCCAGGTCGGCTGCAAACCGCGGCAGAACCGGATCAACACTTGGCCCGCATACACCCGTTGAACAGCACATCGGACGATCGTAAACAACGATGGATTTCACAGAGACTCTCCTTAATGAAGTCCTGCCGTCATGGCGACAGGCTCAGGTTACGACTTGCTGATCGTTAATCGCCGAAGAACGATGGAAGAAGCGATGATTCGTTTGGATTTGTTGGGTCATGTTTGATATCAGAAACAAGAGACCTGCAGTCACGGTGCCTTACAGTTACAAGGATGCAACAAGCGACTTGAGAATGGCGAGTTTGTCCGGGTTGATGCAGTAGCAAACTTTGGGGCCATCGACTTCCCCCTGAACCAGTCCTGATTCCTTCAGGATCTTCAGATGCTGTGATACCGTGGATTGAGCAAGCGGCATCTCGTCAACAATTTCTCCGCACACACAAGCGTCGCGACTAATGAGCAAACGCACGATTCGAACGCGAGCCGGGTGGGCCAGTGCCCACGCGAGAGATGCGAACTGCTCCGCCGATTGGTCCGACGGAAGAATGCATGGTCCGGTATCAGGGCATCTCGATTTGCCTGGCCGTTGCTTAGGCATTGTTCGTCTCGCGCTGAGTTTTTGCGCACGGGCTTACACAGACATCTGAGCAAGCCATTTATCGTTGATCAACGATAAAGAGAAGCCGCAAATTGTCAAGAACGAACTTACTGCGGTTGTTCATCCATGGGACGCAGCGACTTTGAAGACAGGCGTTCCAGCAGTGCGCGAGCGAGTTCTTTGTCGCTCAGTTTTTGTTTGAGAATGCAGTATTCAACTGCTTCCGAGAGGTCGCGCAACTCGAATTCTTCTGCGATTGAATCCAGAATATTGAGAGCTTGCGGCGAAAGTTGGAATGTACGCGTGATGAGCATGCAAACGTCCGGAAACCGCAGCACAGGCTGATGCTGACGTTTCGAAGAATCATTTTTGGAGACATCAGGGGACCGCCGAGTACTCGCCCATCAGCAGTTGATACATAATAACACGAAGACTCTTGACGTTTGATGTCCGAGACATCCATGTGGTGGGTACATTTGTATCGCATGGTGGCCGGTTGTCTTGAACGGAAGTAACGCAGAAACATGAAATCGCGCATAACGACTCCGCGTTTCACAATTCCGGGCGAATTGCGAGCCATCGACATTCGAGTGCTCACATCGCTCTTCGATCTGACGCCAGATGTCGCTTTCTTTGTGAAGGACATCGCTGGCCGTTACGTTGCGGTCAATGAATCGCTGCTGGCGCGTCACGGGCTTCAGAAAGCCTCTGACGCGCTGGGAAAGCGCCCGAGCGATATCTGCCCTGGAGATTTCGGGCGTATTCCTACGGAGCAGGATCGCAGGGTTCTGAAGACCGGCAAGCCCCTGATCAACTCGCTGGAATTGCAGTGGATTCGCCCTCGTCAGCCCGTCTGGTGCCTGACCTCCAAGTTGCCACTCCGCAATTCCGATGGAAACCTGATTGGGCTGATTGGGTTCTCACGCGATGTTCGAGTGCCCGTTGATCCGAAGGAGATTCCAGCGGCGCTGGCCACAGCCCTGGCCGACTTTGAACAGGACTTGTCTGCCGAGTTTTCGACAACCGTGCTCGCAAGCCGATCCCGCCTCTCGCCAGCCCGGCTCGCCCGACTGACAAAAAAACTCTTCGGCCTGACCCCGCTGCAACTGATCGCCAAAACAAGGATCACCGCCGCCTCGCGCCTGCTTCTTGAAACCGAAAGTACGGTCGCCGAGATCGCCCACCGCTGCGGCTACTCTGACCAAAGCGCCTTCAGTCGTGCCTTCCGGTTCATGACCGGAGTCACCCCAGTCGACTACCGACGCGAGGAAAAATAGGCCGGTCTTTTCTCTTCTTCAAGTGCCAGCCACCTCGACACCAGACTTCAGTCTTTTTACTCTTCATTTCACTTATC
>CAZIGZ010000009.1:0-40865 GCA_964538835.1 uncultured Chitinophaga sp.
GAGCTGAAAAAGGCCTACAAGAAGCTGGCCCTGAAGTATCATCCGGACCGCAATCGACGAAACCGTTCTGTCACTCGTCGCAGCCACCAAGAACGAACGCTTCGCATGGGACTGCTACCGCCGATTCATCCAGATGTACGGCGACGTGGTTCTGGGCGTGCAGAAGCGAGAAGGTGAAGATCATGAGCCGTTCGAAACTGTCATCGAAGGCTACAAGCACCAGAAGTACCATCGCGATATCGTCGACAGCGAATTGACCGCTGACGACCAGAAAGAACTGGTGAAGCGATTCAAGGCTCTGGTGAAGGAACGAACCGGCAAGGTGTTCCCGAACGACCCATGGGATCAGCTCCGCGGAGCTGCCGGCGCTGTCTTCGGATCATGGATGAATGACCGCGCGATCGTGTATCGCCGCAAGTACAACATTCCGGCCGAATGGGGTACCGCAGTCAACGTTCAGGCGATGGTTTACGGCAACACCGGCGATGACTCCGGTTCCGGCGTGGCCTTCACACGTAACCCAGCCAACGGTGCCAATGAGTTCTACGGCGAGTTCCTGATCAACGCTCAGGGCGAAGACGTGGTCGCCGGCGTGCGAACTCCAGAGCCAGTTGCAAAGCTGGAAAAGGCGATGCCAAAGGCATTTGCTGAACTTCTGAAGGTTCGTGCGACGCTCGAGAAGCACTTCAAGGACGTGCAGGACATCGAGTTCACAATTCAGCAGGGCAAGCTGTTCATGCTGCAGACTCGAAACGGCAAGCGAACTGCTGCTGCCGCTCTGAAGTTCAGCATGGATATGGTGAACGAGAAGCTGATCGACTGGCAGACTGCGATCCTGCGAAATCCAGCGGACCAGCTCGAACAGCTGCTCGCTCCGGACTTCGATCTGGCAGAAATCAAGAAGGCCAAGGCTCTGGCAACTGGTCTTCCAGCTGGTCCAGGTGCTGCTTCCGGTATCATTTATCTGAACGCCGACCGAGCTGCTGCCGCTGCTGAAAAGGGCGAAAGCGTTCTGCTGGTTCGTAACGAAACGTCACCGGAAGACCTTCGCGGCATGATCGCTGCTGTTGGTATTCTGACAGCCAAGGGTGGTGTGTCTTCACACGCAGCTCTCGTGGCTCGCCAGATGGGCAAGGTCTGTATCTGCGGTGCCAGCGCTGTGGAGATCGACTACAACAAGAAGACCGTCAAAATTGCTGGTCAGACCTTCCACGAAGGCAAAGACTATCTGAGCATCGACGGAACCGCCGGCACGATCTACGGTGGCAAGGTCAAGACAGGTCCTTCAAGTATCGTGATGGGCCTGCTGTTCGGCGACAAGGCTGCCGCGAAGACCGAAAAATTCCAGTCCTTCAAGCAGCTGATGGATTGGTGTTCCAAGGTCACAAAGCTCGCGGTTCGCACGAATGCGGACAACCCAGAGCAGACCGAACAGGCCATTGCCTTCGGTGCTCAGGGAATCGGTCTGACACGAACCGAGCACATGTTCTTCGAAGGCGATCGCATCGACGCAGTTCGCGAGATGATTCTTGCGGACAACGTGGAAGATCGTAAGAAGGCCATCGCGAAGCTTCTGCCTTACCAGCGAGAAGACTTCACGGGCATCTTCAAGGCACTGAAGGGGCTGCCAGCGACCATTCGACTGCTCGACCCACCACTGCATGAATTCGTTCCTCACGACAGCAAGGCTCAGGCTGACCTGGCGAAGAAGATGGGTGTGAAGCCTGACAAGGTGAAGGCTCGCGTTGACGCTCTGCACGAATTCAACCCGATGCTCGGTCATCGTGGTTGCCGTCTGGGCATCGCGTATCCGGAAATCACCGAAATGCAGGCACGAGCGATCTTCGAAGCCGCTGCTGACGTGGCGAAGAAGAAGATCCCGGTGAATCCTGAAGTCATGGTTCCTCTTGTCGGCTTCAAGAAGGAACTCGACCTGCAGGTTGAGATTATCCACCGCGTGGCAAAGGAAGTTATGGCCGAGAAGAAGATCACGTTCGACTATATGGTCGGCACGATGATCGAAGTTCCTCGAGGTGCTCTGACCGCTGACGAAATCGCAAACACTGCGGAGTTCTTCAGCTTCGGCACGAACGACCTGACTCAGACCGCTCTTGGTATCAGCCGAGACGACATGGGTAGCTTCCTGATGCCATACACAGAGAACGAGATCTTCAAGAAGAATCCGTTCGCCACTCTGGACCAGACTGGCGTTGGCCAGCTGATGCAGATTGCTGTCGAGAAGGGACGCAAGACTCGTCCAGGCATTAAACTCGGCATCTGCGGTGAGCACGGTGGTGACCCGGAGAGCGTGAAGTTCTGCCACAAGATTGGTTTGAACTACGTTAGTTGCAGCCCATACCGTGTTCCAGTCGCTCGTCTTGCTGCAGCTCAGGCCGCACTGGAAGAAGCGAAAGCAGAAAAGGCCGCAAAGGCGAAGAAGTAGTCCATCAAGGAAGGATGGCCCAGCCGTCCGTTGATCGTTGAACGAACCAAAGGCCCGGCGTCGAAAGATGCCGGGCTTTTTTTTGTAGAATGGACGCCCTCGTCCGTCTGCGATTCAAACGGGGAACGGCTGAGGATAACCGTTCTACACTGTGGGCCTCGATGCTCGATCGACGGCCGAGGGCGGCCATCCCACAGGGAGTCAGTATCCACAACGCGGGACTTGCGATATTCTGCGGGAGAGCTTCTCCTTTCGTTCGGAGCGCTATGTCCACCAACGATTCATGATGTTGCACTGAATGTCGCTGCAGTTTGAGCCTGTCTGGTCCTGGCTGTTCGCCGTTGCGGTTTTCGCTGCGGTGCTGAGCGTCATTCGGATCGCGTATCCTCGCCGCATTCAGCACCTCTCGCCGAACGCAAGAAATGCCCTGATCGCGCTGCGAGTGCTGATTGCCGTTGTCCTGTTCCTGATGACACTGCGCCCGGTGTTGATGCTGGAGAGTGATGATCAGTCGAACGCGGTGATGTACCTTCTGTGCGATGCCAGCAAGAGCATGAACACGGAGGACATCCCCGAAGGCGGAACACGCCGCCTCGCACTGCAGAAGCTGAAAGAAGCGGCTGACGCGGAGTTTGAGGCCATTGGAAAGAAGGCGGAGATTCGAATTCGCGACTTTTCAGATTCGCTCCAGACGACCGCCACGGTGGGCAATACAGCCGATGGAGCCATGACGGCAATTGGTAAGGTTCTGGAGCTATCGGCCGAAGAGATGGGAAAGGAGAAAGTTCCTGCCGTCATTCTGCTGAGTGATGGAAAGCAGGCTGCACCGGGAACACTGGACATTAATCCTGTTTCTGTGGCTCGCCGATTTGGGCGTCAGCAGCGTCCAATCTATTCTGTGGGATTTGGAAGCACAGAAGCTGCCACGGCATCGCTCGACCTGGCTCTTGATGACCTCGACCTTTCTCGCGAAGTGTTTCAGGGGAACGTGCTGCCGATCAAAGTGCGTCTTCGAACCGCCGGAGCTCAGGGGCAGAAAGTGACGGTGCGGGTTCTGCTGGAGAACCGCAACGGGTTGTTTGACGGAGCGAGTGGTCCGCTTGAGCCGCTCCTTCCGACGGACGTCGTGCGTCCGGTCACAAACGTGAATCCTCAGTCTCCATCGGAAGAGCAAACTCTTCAATTCCAGATTGTGCCGGAACAGATTGGCGACCTGAAGCTTGTTGTCATCGCAGAGCCTCTGCCGGGAGAAGTGCGTCAGACGAATAATCGCGTCGAGTCGATTGTTCGTGTTCGTCGCGGCGGAATTCGAGTGGCTTACTTTGACATCATTCGGTCTGAACAGAAGTGGCTTCGGAAGATCAACGACAGCAGTCGAGTCCAGCTGGATTTCCATGCGATTCGCGGTGGTGAAATGCTGGCCAACAATCGCATTCCGGATCGTTTTTTTCAGCCAGGCAGTTACGACGGATACATTATTGGAGATGTTCCCGCCAGTGCCTTCAAGCCTGCTCAGCTGACGGAGATGGCTCGCTGTCTTGCGCAGGGAGCAGGTCTGATGATGACGGGAGGTGCATCAAACCTGGGCCAGGGCGGATATGGTTCCACACCGCTGGCGGCTTTTCTTCCGATTGAACTTTCGACAGAAAACCGACAGCTCACTCAGCCACAGAAGATGCTGCCGTCGCGCGATGGTCTCAGCCACTATGTGATGCAGATCGCCGCTCCGGAACAGAACCGCACACGATGGGAGGCACTGCCACCCCTGGCCGGTGCCAACGCCATTGCGCCGCGACAAAATTCGCTGGCTCAGGTGCTTGCCGCATCTGATCAGGGGTTTCCTTTGTTGATTGGCCAGGGGACCGGACAGGGGCGATCACTGGTCTTCGCTGGTGACACCACATGGCTCTGGGCCACGCAGGGATTTGAAGAAGAACACATGCGATTCTGGCGCCAGGTGATCTTCTGGCTGACTCGCAAGGAAACGGATGATTCTCAGGCGATCTGGATTCAGGCAACGCCTCGAGACCTGACACCGGGGCAGCCCACGGAACTGACCTTCGGAGCGCGCGATCCTCAGGGCAACGCCATAACGGATGCGTCGTTCGTAGTGGAAGTGACCGACCCGAAGGGCAAGATTCATGCGGTGGTTCCGCGAGCCGGTACCGGGATGAGTCTTGGTGACTTTGCGGAAACTATGGAACCCGGTGACTACTGGGCACGCGTCAAGGCCTCGAGGAACGGTGAGGCGTTTGGCGGCATCGGCGTCACACGCTTCCATGTGAATGCTCGCGATCCGGAGCTGGACGACCCGTCTGCGGATTATTCACTTCTTCGCGAAGTCTCACATGCCAGCGGCGGTGAGTTTTTGTCGCAGGAGCAGTTCCTGGAAAAGCTGAAGCAATGGGCCAGGGACGGGCTTCCGGGGCTGTCATTGATTCGGCAGGAACGCATCAGTCTATGGGACAATTGGGGAACGTTGCTGTTCCTGATTGCCCTGATGACCTGCGAGTGGGCGCTGCGGAAAAAAGTCGGGCTGGTCTGAGAATGTGACGCAGAATCGCTCGAACTTGAGGACCCGTTCACCGGACAGACAACCAGCCCCGGTGCTATTGCTCTTTGGTCAGCTGATTCAACTCCATTCGGAAGCCACCGGACAGAATCGGGAATCGGCACCACGTCTTTGGATCAAGGTTCTTATCGTCGACGTGGAAGGATGGAGCGTATCGTTCTCGCTTCCACTGGTTTCGCGACCACAGAGTAAAGAACCGGCGAATCCACTCGGACAGCTGTGTGGCTGAATACGGTGAGCCTTCCCGCAGCAGCGTCGAAAGCACTTCTGCAGGACTCAGTTTGTCCCGGATCGCCAGACGTTCGATCTGGTCAAGGAGTGGATACGGCATCAGATCACCTTCATCGGTCTGTTCGTATTCCGCGGGGCGAAGTTCGGCCGTCGGCTGCTGCACATTGACAAAATGGAGGGCAGGGAAAGGGCCGATCCCGGCCGTCCCGTTTGTTTCCATGATTCGAAGCCATTCGCGCAGGAAGGCCTTATCGATGCCGGCGATGGGACTGAGTCCTCCGGAGGTATCGCCATCCATCGTGGCATAGCCCACAGCGGCTTCTGAGCGATTGCTGGTCGACAGCAGCAGAGCATTGCGAATATTGGTCAGCAGCCAGACAGAAGGAGACCGAGTTCTGGCCTGGATGTTCTGAAGGGCGATATCATCCGTTTTCCATGACAGTTCACGGCCAATGGCGTTCTCGATCGCACTGGTGTAAAGGCGGACAATTTCGTCGACACTGATCTCGTGGAAGTTGCCGCCGACACCCTTCGTCACCTGTTCGGCCGCATTCCGCGTGATCTCGCCGCTGTTTCGTGTCGACTGATAGACGCCTGAAAACAGGCAACGCACAAAGTCATCGGCTGAATGAGCCAATTCGATGCCGGGAACATATGACAGCATTTGGCGAAGCAGATCGTGCCCCAGATCTTCCAGAGCCCGCAGCACCATCGCTCGAATCAACACAGCGCAGGCGGAGGAATCCGCACCGCCGCTCATGCTGACCACGAATCCGCACGAGCGACTCTTCCGCATGTAATCGAACAGGCCAAGAGCAACTGCGAGCGTGAATTCCTCGTACCTCGTTGGTGATTCAATGAGTCGCGGCGATTCGACCTTGTCCGCGTTGTCCCTGAATCTGCCTCGAATCGGAATGATGCGGTCAAACACATCTTCGGCCAGATGCGTTGCCATGGAATGAATGCTGGCACGCCGAGTCCTCGTCAGCTCCACATCGACATCGGCAATCACGACGTCGGTCGCGTGGAATCGCAGACGCGGCCCGGAAGCAATCAGATCACCGCCCGACGCGATCAATCCTCCGCCGTCATATATCGCACGACCGGCTTCGTTGCCTACAAGGTTGGCATAGATGTAACTGACACCAAAACTGCGAGATCCCTCGAGCACAAAGCGTTTTCGGACCTCATGCTTTCCGAAAGCGAAGTGGCTGGCACTGGGATTCAGGATCACATCCACACCGCACTCGGCCATACGATTGCCCGGGCGTCCAGCGACCCACGCGTCTTCGCAGATCTCGAATCCGAACCGAATTCCATCGCATTCGAACATCAGATCTCCGACCGGCCAGCTTTGGCCATCGAAGTGGTACTCGGATGTCGTTTCCGCGGGCCATGCTCGAAACCATCGCGGTTCATAGTGAAGACCGTCACCAGCCAGATGCTGCTTGGCAACGAAGCCGGCAATCTGACCATGTGACATCACGCAGGCCACGTTGTAGACACCGTTTGTCACGAACAGAGGCAGACCGACCGAGACGATCATCCCGTCTGTTTCGGGCACAATGCGCTGCAGCATATGCCAGGACGTCCGCCAGACATGAGGAGCCAGAAACATGTCCTCACAGCCGTAACCTGTGATACAGAGTTCCGGCAGGCACAGGACATGTACACCCTTCGCACGAGCCATTCGGATGGCGTCGATGATGCGTTCAGTGTTGCCTTCCCAGTCGAGCGGCGTTTGATTCAGAATTCCGGCGCCCAGTCGAAGTCTCTTCATCGTGGCCTTGCCCCATCTCCCATTGTCGTAAGCGTGACTGCCTTGCGGGTGCAGTCTATGGAAGATCGGCAGGACAAAGCCACAGGACTCGCTGCAAACGCCTAGACAGGCCGCTCTTCCCGAATGCCATAACGTTCAAGGAGACGGTACAGTTTGCGGCGATGAATGCCAAGCACGCGCGCAGTCCGTGCCTTATTGCCGTTCTGCTGCTTCAGGATTTCCACAATATGAGCCCGTTCAAGGTCTTCCAGCCGCGTCGCCGGTCCGGACGAGGCGGGCATACTTCCCGCTGAAACACCGGCGGCAACGAGTGATCCATGTGAACTGTGAATCGAGCCATGGTCGGCCGGATCTCCCACTTCGGCCGGAAGGTCATCGATTGTGATGTAATGATCGTTGGCCAGAATCTGGGCTCGATCCAGAGCATTCTTGAGCTGACGGACATTGCCCGGCCAATGGTAAGTTTCAATGGCCCGCTGAGCTTCTTCCGAAAGTGTCCATTCCCTGCCCAGTAAAGCCTTTGTCAGCAGGGCCACGTCGCCTTCGCGTTTGCGGAGCGGCGGAAGTTCCAGCGACATGACGTTGATTCGATAAAACAGATCTTCGCGAAAACGCCCGGCTGTGACTTCATCGGAGAGATTGCGATTCGTCGCCGCGATCAGGCGGACGTCGACCCGACGCTCCCGATGAGAACCAACTCTGCGTATCGAACCATCTTCCAGAGCCCTCAGGAGTTTGGGCTGCAATGCGCCTGGCAGTTCGCCGATTTCGTCGATGAACAGCGTGCCTCCGTCCGCCACTTCAAACAAACCCGCACGATCTTCATTCGCGCCGGTGAACGCACCTTTTCGGTGTCCAAAGAGTTCGCTCTCCACCAGCTGCTCCGGAAGAGCAGCACAGTTGATCGTGACGAACGGCTTGTTGGCACGGTGACTTCGCTGCTGAAGTGCGCGGGCCACGAGTTCCTTACCGGTACCGCTTTCGCCCTGGATCAGAACAGGCTTGTCGGTCGGAGCCACTCGATCGATCAGCCGAAAGACATCTCGCATTCGCTGAGAATCGCCTATGATCTTCACGGAAGGCTGAGATCGTTCGATGATCGCCTTCAGCTGGCGGTTTTCTCTCTGGAGTCGACTGCGATCCCATGCCATCAGGCATCGCTGTTCCAGCTCATCCATCGGGAATGGTTTGGTCAGATAATCGCACGCCCCAAGTTTCATGGCGTTGACGGCGCTTTCGATCGTTCCCTGACCCGTCAGGATGATGACTTCCGTCTCGATCTGGGACGTTTTCATCCGATCCAGCAGTTCGAGTCCAGTCAGGCCCGGCATGTTCATATCGACGATGGCAACGTCGAAGTACTTCCGGTCGCAGATCTCCAGTGCCTCATGTCCATTTGCCGCCGCCGCCACCACATGGCCCTTGCGGGTCATCCAGCGGGCACAGGTTTCACGAAAATCCGGATCGTCCTCAACGATCAGCAGATTCATCACATTGGAGGACATAACAATCTCCGTTTTCACGGGCATGGAGTACAGGTCGGGTAGTTTCGTGGCCCTCGAATGTCGCAGTGTGTGCACATTCGCACAACTGTGTGCGAGCGTGTCGCGTCGGAGTCGGCCAAACAGCAATTTTCCTGTGAAACGGCTGTCTTTTGGCCTACTTAGCGAAACGCATTCCGATTCTGGGGGCGTGCTGGAAACAGAAGAGAAATCTCTGCACCACCAGTTGAAGCCGCTCCGGCCGTAATGACCCCACCTAACGCTGTCATGATTCGCTGGACGATCGCCATGCCCAGTCCGGTCCCCTTCTGTTTGGTCGTAAAGAAGGGTTCAAAGACCTTGCGAATGACATCGGGCTTCATTCCGGGGCCGTCGTCAGAGATGACGACTCGAATGGCCGGCTGGCCGTTCATCGTTTCGTTCAAGCATCGAACGGTGACGGTTCCCGAATCGCCGCAGGCATGAATAGCGTTCTCGAAGATGTTCCGGAAGACCTGTTCCATGCGATGCACGTCGATCTCGCAGCGAAGAGCATCGCGGCTGCCGACTTCCTGAAGCTGGATGCGTTTATCTTTTCGCACCGTCGCCAGGTTGTCCCATTCTTTCTGCCAGATGGAGTTGAGTTCGCATTCACGGTACTCCAGGTGGATCGGAGCCGCGTAGCTTCGTACTTCTTCATAAAGACGATGAAGGTCCTGGAGCGCGTTACGAGTGCGGCGGGCCAGGTCCAGTTGTTCCGGACGTTCCTGCAGGTCCAGCGCCAGCATGTCGAGACAGGCCTGGGCACGCTGCAGAGCGTTGCGGCTTTCATGGGCGAGGCCTGTGACCATTTGTCCGATGGCCGCGAGACGCTCGGACTGCAGCAACTGACGCTGAACCTGTTCCAGGTCGGTCAGATCGCGAACAATTCCGGTGAAGAATCGAGTTTTTCGAACATTGAACTCACTGATGGCAAGATGCACAGGGAACTCTGCCCCGCCCTTTTTCATCGCAGTGATTTGACGACCGATTCCAATGATGGTCGCGTTGCCGGTGTCCACATAACGCTTGATGTAGCTGTCGTGCTGAGATGAAAACGGTTCCGGCATCAGCATGGAGATGTTGCGACCAACGAGTTCGTCTTCGTTGTAACCAAACATGCGTAACGTGGCGGGATTGACCGACGCGATGATGCCATCCACATTAATCGTGATGATGGAGTCCACAGCCGTGTTGAGCACCGCCCGACAGCGTGCCACTTCATCCGGGCCCGCCATAACGGCTCGAAACCCGGAGCAGATTGCCACAAGAAACATGCCCTCATCCTGCCCCTGATGCAGCGGCATGGCATGAAAGAGCATCCGAACCGGTTCATAGCCTTCCTTCAGCGGAACCAGGACATCGGCCTGAATGGCAAAGCCACTGTCGACCATCTCTGTCCAGCGATCCTGAATCGGACGACAACCAAGATCCACGATGACATCGAGCAGCCGTCGCCCTTTATCCAGCTGGGGACTCAACCCCTCCATCGTGGCGACGGACTCGATGCTCGAATCAGCCGCACAGACAAATGCCAGCAGGCGAGGAATGTCGGGAGAAAGTTCTTCGGCCATGAGTGTGCTCAGTCGGTCCGATTTCTCGTGCACATGCGCTCCTCGCGCACATGCCCGGTCACAGTTACGGCCCGAAAACCAGTGGAATACGGTCAGGTTCTGTCAGGAAGAGATGCAGTGCAAACGCTGAACCGCATCTCACGCCGGAAAAAAGAAAGGCGAGCCGTATGAGGGCTCGCCCGGATCATTTTGAGGGACATCGGCTGAAAGGATCAGCCAGCGCTCCAGCCATAGTTGTTCAGCGTCAGGATCCAGAAAGTGATCCCGACGATCAGTGCGCCGAGGGACACAAACATCAGGCTGTCGTAAATCGTCGGATCAGAGTTTTGTTGTGACATGGTCCCCTCGCTCAATACTGCCGTTTCGAGTTTCTTCCAGAACGCGTCCGACCGCTTTGTCCGGCATGACGTCGGTGATTTCGATATCACAAATGTACTTGTTGTCGCGATAAACGATCAGTCGCATCTTCTCGACGATGTTGTCGTCTTCGCCGATGGAGATTTCAACGAGTTCCTGTGAGCGTGAAGCATTCTTCTGTGACTTCAGAACTTCACCGTTCACTTTTTCCACAGCGGCTGGAACAGTCCCGACAAAGATATCGTCCGGGTTTTCGCCCATGGCTCGAATCCGGTCTCGCAGGCGAGTCACTTCCTTCACGAGAGCCTGAGCACGATCGTTGCCTTCGTCAATCTTGCCCTGACGGTCGAGGTTCTGGTCTTCCAGGGATCGACGCTGAGCAATTCCATCATTCACCTGGTCTCGCAGTCGCTTGATTTCTGCTCGAGCCAGATTGGTTTCTGTGATACGCGCGTTGGCTTCGTCCTGTGCTACCAGAAGGTCAGCCTGGAATTTGTCTCGCTGCTGTTCTGCACTGGCAAGGCTGGCCTGAGCCTGCTTCAGGTCAATCTGAAGCTGACCAACCTGAGCCTCTGCGAGAGCAGCACGGTCTTCGACCTTCTTAAGGTCCGTGACCGCCTTGGAGGCTTCGTCCGCGCGAGCCCTTTGTTCTGTTTCGAAGTTTGTCTTGAACCGATCTCGTTCCTCAATTGCCGATTGAGCCTTCGCCCGCCAGCCGTTCTGGAACGTGTAAACCGCTCCGGCAAAACACATGAAGAACAGGCTGAAAACCAGCTGCAGGACGATCAGTGTCTTTGTCACTACGTTGTTCATTGAGGTGCTCCGATCACACCTTTCGACAGTCAGTGGAGAATTCCGTGGTCGACTCGTATGTCACGAACAAACTTCAGGGGTTGTACACCTTGCCCGGATCTTTTTGATCCACTGCAGGATTGTTGCCACCCTGAATCTGAGCCTTTCGAGCTTCCAGTTCACCGTTTTCGATCTGAAGACGAAGCAGTCGGTCTGTCAGGTCCCGACGAATCACTTCCAGTCGATAAAAGTCAGTTCGCATTTCATCGAGTTCGTGTCGCAGACGCAGCACGTCGGTTCGGCGAAGCCCCGTCTCTTCACGGATCTCACGCGACTTCACAGACAGTGCTTCCAGAGCGGTTGAGGCATCTTTTGCCTCCTGTTCACGATCTGTCGCCACCTGCTGAAGCTGCGCGATTCGCACGTTGACAGCGTCACTGTCCTGCTTCTGCGTTGCTTCGAAGAATGTGATCTGATCCTGAAGAGTCTTGGTGTCCGTCGCCATCTGAGACGCCCGGTTGCTGAGCTGCGTCTTCAAGTCCTGATGAGCCTTAATGACTGCCTCATATGGAGTCGGGTAGCTGCCGACCGTACCGCGATCATCCGGTTTTGTCGGGTCAATGGAAAATCGGCGAGTCACCTTCCAGGTCGGATTTTCACCGGTCGACTTTTCGAACACGTAGTTCTTCATCGCTTCGGTGTTCATCGCCGAACGCATGTCCGGTGCGACCAGATTGGTCGAGATGGCCACACCCATCATGGCGACAGAGACCACCGCCGTGAAGACTGCAAACACTTTGAAGACATTGCCCATCATGTGCGGAAAACGTCCTTCAGAAGCTCAAACATGGCCAGCTGACAAAACGGAAAAGTCTGGCTGGCATACCAGCCTCCCCCAGAATCGGATATCAGAAACATCGGGAAAAACAGAGTCAAACACAAAGTCGCCTCCCATTGCCAATTCGCCAAACTGCGGCAGACAGTGGGATTGTGACGATCGGTCGCACTCTGGAATCTCGGCGCGCTGTCATCCTGTGTCTGGAATATCGGACCGTTCACCTGTATCTCCCGTCCATGCATTGGGATTCCGGGACGTAATGTCGTGCGACGAATCCCTGTGGATCGATACATTCGTTACAGTCCGGACAACCCCAGCAGCTCAGGATTCCCACGCACGTGAACGTAAGATCAGTGTTGAGCGAGTTTGCCGGAGTTGTTCGGCTTTGTGGCATTCCAAACCGTTGACGTGGGAAAAAGGCGGACAGGGCAATGGAACTTCGAGCATGGCCGGGGAGGCCACATCCGCTGGGCGCGACGTGGGACGGCGGTGGTGTGAATTTTGCCCTCTTTTCGGAACACGCGACTCGCGTTGACCTTTGCCTGTTTGATTCGGCGTCAGATCGGTCTGAGATTGCGACGGTCGAGCTGAAAGAGCAGACGGACCGTGTCTGGCACGCGTACCTTCCGGATGTTCGCCCAGGGCAGCTTTACGGCTATCGAGTTCACGGCCCCTATGATCCGCAGGCAGGTCATCGCTTCAATCCGAACAAGATTCTGCTGGACCCCTATGCCCGATCCATCGGCCGAAACATCGGCTGGTCCGATGCGATGTTCGGTTACAAGACCGGCGAGGACGATCTGTCCTTTGATGAGCGAGACAACGCCTGGTGCGCTCCGTTGGCGGTGGTTGTGGACAATCGGTTTCACTGGGGCAACGACCGTCCTTTGCGGACTCCGTGGCACCGGACATTGATCTATGAAGCTCATGTGAAGGGGCAGACGAAACTTCATCCCGGAGTTCCCGAACCTTTGCGAGGCACATATTCCGGGCTTGCATCGAGAGCCAGTATTGAGCATCTGAAGAAGCTTGGTGTCACGGCGATCGAGCTGATGCCCGTGCATGCGCATGTCGATGACAGACATCTGGTTTCGCACGGCCTGTCGAACTACTGGGGATACAACACGCTGTCGTTTTTTGCACCGGAGCCTCGCTTTTCATCGGCCAGTCGTCCTGACGAAGTGCTGCATGAATTCAAGAACATGGTGCGCCGATTCCATGAAGCCGGGATCGAGGTCATTCTGGATGTCGTTTACAACCATACCGGTGAAGGCAACGAGAAGGGCCCGACACTGTCGATGCGAGGCATCGACAATGCCTCGTATTACCGACTGATGCCAAACAATCGGCGGTATTACCAGGACTTTACGGGCTGCGGCAATACTCTGAACATGCAGACGCCGCGAGTGCTGCAGCTGATCATGGACAGCCTGCGATATTGGGTTCAGGAGATGCATGTCGATGGCTTTCGCTTCGACCTTGCTTCCGCTCTGGCTCGTGAACTGCATGATGTGGACAAGCTAAGCGCCTTCTTTGATATCATTCTCCAGGACCCCGTTCTGTCGCAGGTCAAACTGATTGCGGAGCCATGGGACCTGGGCAGCGGCGGTTACCAGGTCGGCAACTTTCCGCATCTCTGGTCGGAATGGAACGGTCGCTACCGCGACACGGTCCGACGTTTCTGGGCCGGAGAAGCCAGCTTGATTTCTGAAGTGGCAACTCGCCTGACCGGCAGCAGCGATCTGTATCAGCACAATGGTCGTCGTCCGTATGCAAGCATCAACTTTGTGACGTCCCACGATGGGTTCACGCTGCGTGATCTGGTCACGTATCAGCAGAAGCGCAATCATGCGAATCTGGAAGACAATCGCGATGGCGACAGTCACAACAACAACTGGAATTGTGGCGTCGAAGGAGAAACAACCGATCAGGCGATTCGGGATTTGCGCCTGCGACAGAGAAAGAACCTGCTCGCAACCTTGCTGCTGTCTCAGGGCGTTCCAATGCTCCGCAGCGGTGACGAACTTGGACACACGCAAAACGGCAACAACAATCCGTACTGTCAGGACAATGAAATCAGCTGGTTGAACTGGCAACTGGATGACGAACAGTCAGCGTTCCTTGAGTTCTGTCGCACGATGACACAGCTCTGGCATTCACAGCCGGTTCTGAAACGCCGCAAGTTCTTCCTCGGCCGCAGAATACGAGGAGCCGGCGTGAAGGATATTTCGTGGCTTCATCAGGATGGTGAAGAAGTTGCCGACCATCTCTGGAACTCCGGCGTATTGCGTGCGCTGGGAATGAGGCTGAATGGTGAATCGATCGATGAAGTGGATGAGCGTGGTGTTCCTGTCTTTGGAGACACGCTGCTGGTGATCCTGAATCCGCGTGATGAACCGGTGGCATTCAGGATGCCGCGTCACAAACCTTCTGAACGCTGGGTGACCATTGTTGACTCGGCCCGCCCCTCGCTGGATGAGGCCATGTTGTCATCCGATCAATCGTGGGATGTGCTCCCGCGCAGTGTGGTTGTCTTTGTGCTTCGATCAATGACGTCGGCGGAGAAATCACTCTGGCACGAGTCCCACGGCCTGCCTCCGAACCCGCTGCATCTGCATTCACGTGCCTGGTGAGATTCTGTCGGCGCCGCTGTGATGGGCTCGGGGCCGAACCATCAGCAGCGATGAGCGTGGTGGCGATGATGGTCAACGATTCATCCACGTGATCGACAGTTGCAATACGGTTGCAAGAGACACCCAGGCCAGGTAGGGCACCTGAGCAATTGCCACCCACAAGTGGTGCCGTCGAATTGCCAGAATGCACCAGATGATGCTGGCCCACACAATCAGAATGTCGATGCTCGCAAGCACCATGCTTCGCAGGGTGAACTGGATCGGCGTGAACACCAGGTTTGAGACGAGATTAACGGTGAAGGGAAACGCGATGGCTGGCGGAAGTTTCCGTCGGGCCACCTGCACGTAGACAAAGCCGAACGTGACAATAATCACCGGATAGAGGATTGACCAGATTGTCCCGATGGTGGACGGAGCCGGAGTCCAGTCTGGTTTCTTCAGCGAATTGTACCACTCCATCCATTCCATCGTCACAACTCCATTCCTTTACGGCCGTTCACACACGGATCGATTTGCCATGGGTGAACTTGCGTAGACAGATGTCTTCGAATCCCCTGTGAACGACTGTTCGCAGATGAACATGCCGTCGCTGATCAGTTTGTAAGTCGTCTGTAAATTCACGATTTGCGTAATTAATGATTGTTGGAGAAGACGCGAATTTGGCAACTACCAAAGTGCAAATGGCGTGTTCGGAAGAATGCGTTTGATTCTGCGGGAAAGCGTGATCCGCTTGCCCGGGATTCCGGTTGACGATTCTGGCACCGTCCTAATTATTGGCGGACGACGACGAACATGAGGTAACGACGACCGTCCTCTTTCTCTTCTCCTCAGATGAAACTGTTCTCTCAGTCAGGTGAAATTGTGAACACAGCGTCTTTCAATCATCAGTCCCCGCGAATTGCCGCGAAAGCACCCAGCAGACACAGATCGGAACTGGACAACTCAGTGGCACGCTACACACGCGTTGCCATGGTGGAAACCGTGCTTTCCATTCGAGACCGTCAGCGCCAGACTTATCGAGCAATCGCGGTTGCCGTACTTTCTGCACTGGGCGTGCTCATGATGGCCGCCGGTTACCTCGGCTGGTTCTAGCCGAGCCAGATTCTGCATGGCAGAATCTGGTCTGGCTGACACGTGTTTCCGTTCGGCAGTTTTTGCCGAACAGCAAGGCCGTTGGTTCAGGACAGAACGTCGTTCAGCACCTTGCCATGGACATCAGTGAGGCGGTAGTCACGCCCCTGGAAGCGGAACGTCAGCTGTTCGTGGTTGAAACCAAGCAGATGCATGATTGTCGCCTGAAGGTCGTGCGGGGTGACCACATTCTCCACGACCTGAAACCCAAGTTCGTCGGTTTCGCCGTAATTGCATCCGCCTTGAACGCCACCGCCAGCCATCCACATTGTGAAGCAATCGGGATAGTGGTCTCGGCCCAGCACCGCACTTCCCGCGGTTCGACCCTCGCGGAATGGTGTGCGACCAAATTCACCGCCACAGATGATCAGAGTATCTTCGAACAGGCCTCGCTGTTTGAGATCTTCAATCAGTGCTGCGATCGGACGGTCGGTCTTGGCCCATTTGTTCGTGAGTCCATCCGTCAGGCCTTCGCCAGGTCCCGTGCCATGGAAGTCCCAGCCCCAGTCGAACAGCTGGACGAAGCGAACACCCTGTTCCACCAGTCGACGCGCCAGAAGACAGTTGTTGGCAAAGCTGGATTCGCCCGGCACCGCACCATACTTCTCAAGAGTGTCCTTTGATTCGCCGGCGATGCTCATGACCTCCGGCACGGAAGCCTGCATGCGGTAAGCCAGCTCGTACTGAGCAATCCGGGTCGTTGTTTCCGGATGGCCCAGTTCCTGAGCCTGAGCTTCGTTGAGTGCTCGCAATGTATCCAGGGACCTGCGGCGCAGTTCACGATTCATACCTGCAGGATCGGACACATACAGAACCGGATCTCCTTTGGACCGGCACTGGACCCCCTGGAAAACAGAGGGCAGAAAGCCGCTGCCCCAGGAGTTGGAACCGCCATTGGGCTGAACCCCGCTGCTGATCAATACGACAAAGCCCGGCAAATCCTGGTTCTCTGTGCCCAGTCCGTAAGTCACCCACGAACCCATGGAGGGTCGTCCGGAACGAGGCGATCCGGTGTAGAGAAGCAGTTCGGCAGGAGCATGATTGAACTGATCAGTCTTCATCGAATGGATGAAGCAAATATCGTCGGCGACTCTCTGCAGGTTCGGAACCGCGTCGGAAAGCCATGTACCCGATTCGCCGCACTGAACAAACTTTCGGGGCGTTCCAAGAAGTTTGGGAACACCCGACGTGAACGCGAACGTGCGTCCCTTCAGAAATTCATCCGGACAATCCTGGCCCGTCCGAGCCACCAGCGCGGGTTTGTAATCGTAGATATCCAGATTTGGCGGAGACCCGGTCAAGTGGAGGTAGATGACCCGCTTGGCTCGCGCTGTGAAATGGGGCTGTCGCTGCTCCAGCGGTTGGGACGGCGAAATCGGAATGTCGGCCTTCGCTGATTGCAGCGACCCCAGAGCGATTGCACCCAAACCCAGACCGGCACCGCCCAGGAAGTGACGTCGAGTGGCGTTCAGAATGGAGGATGAGGTGAGCGACATCGTAGGCCTCACGTAGCAAGGAGGGCGGGAATCAGCACTGGAGGGAAAACCGTCGTTTCGACTTCTCAGATTGTTTCACCGGTACTCTGCAAACACAAGCGGGCTGCGACGAACTCCGAACCGTTTCCAAACGCCGTTCCAGGGATGAACTGGAAAATGCGACAGAAGCTGGGGACGTTACAACCGGCAGATTCCAGCGAATCCTGGAGCAGACGGCAAAAAACCGTCGAAGATCGAATTAGGGGTTTTTGCCCATGGTCCTAAGGTACATCCGGTACGTTTCTTCCGTCGAAAGCACCGAATTTTTCATCTTTTTGCTGGACAACCAGGTGTTTGTTGAAGTGAAAATCGCCGTCTTTGAAATTGCAGGTAATTGCGCGCAGAAAATGCGGGGATTCCCTACAATCAGCCTGTGCAACAAAAACTGAATCTTTGTTCAGATCACAGTCCTGAGCAACTTCGATCATTCAATTCGTACTTATCAGGGTTGACGAAATGCTGATTTCGACATGGTTGACTGCTGTCCGTAACCGTTTCACCCATAACCGCAATTCAGTGAAACGAAGGGGATTGGTCAAAAAGACGTCGGCCTGTCTGGAAGATTCGCTGGAAACTCGTGCACTGCTTGCCGCCCCGTCCCTGGTGGCCGTTCGCCCCAATATTGGCGAGTTTCTGACATCCGGTGAAACTCGTAACGTCGCTCCCAAGGAACTGACGCTTCAGTTCAATCCGGGGCAGCAGATTGATGGTTCGAATAACCGGCTGTTCAATAATTCCCCGATCATTGTGACTCGTTCGGGTCGTGACGGCACTTTCGCTGACGGCAACGAAGTTCCAGTGACGCTGGGATACGTTGGTTTGGGGGCCACCAGCGAAGATGTGGTGCTTCGATTTGCAGAGAATTTGCCGGACGATTACTACCGAATCACCATCAAAGGCAGCGGTTCCAATCCTCTGAGGAATGTTGGCGGTGAGACCTTCCGGAGTGGAACATCAGATCCGGACGGTTACTTCTTCTTTCGACTGAATCTGGGTGCGCAGGTCCGAGCGGTTGTTCCGCAGCCGATTGTCCGTAACTCCAACGGAAGCCTGACGCAGCAGCGAAACCAGATCGTTGTGTATTTCAACGAAGATACTCTGGATACAGCGACTGCACAGAATCCGAATTTCTATCAGCTTCGCGCGACGCGCGGCACGGTTGAGAACACGGACGATGCGGTCCATCTCCCAACATCCGTCGTGTATAGTGCAGCCGCCAACACGGCGACCCTGACTTTCTCAGTGCCAATCGACCAGTTGTCAGGCGCTGGCGCTTATCGATTGCGAATCGGCACGGACGAAGCGATTCCGCTTCCGCCAACGACGACATCGTATTCCGAAGCGTTCAACAGCAATTTTGGAACCGCGGGCGGTGCGCTGGCCAATGTCCTGATCGAGCCGATTGTTTCGATCGATGGAAACCCGATTACGTTGTCCTTCAGCAAGGCAGCGCTGAACACGAATGGCATGCCTGCGATTACGGTGACAAATCGAGCGATCGCGGTCACTCTTGATTCCACTGGCGGCACGACTCCGGCTCAGCTTGCATGGGCTTTGAACCTGAATACGCAGGTCAGCAAGCTGGTGAAGACGACGATTTCGGGGAATCCGAACACCAACCTGACTTTGACTTCAGGCAACATCAACTTCGCGTTTGTGGATCCAGGTTCCAGCTTTGGCAATTCCGTCGATCTTGGAACGATGAGCAGCCAGAGTCGGGTGATCAGTGGCCAGATTCTGTCTCGCGCTTATCCGTTTGACTTCCCGGGGAACGGCGATGAGCCAGGGCATCGAGACATCGATGTTCCGGGAGAAAACCATCTTGAAGCTCCGCTGGACCAGAATCCGCAGATCAGCACCTTTTACTACAACTTCCAGCGAAACTATGGCTTCTCCCCACAGGGCACGCCGTTGCTTAACCTGATCACAGAAAATCAGAAGCAGCGTGCTCGCGAAGCCTTTGAACTGTTCGCGAAGAACATGGGCGTGCAGTTTATCGAGACTGCCAACCAGGGCTTCACGATCGTCACGGGTGACCTCCGTGCGATTGACCCGAACATCATTACCGGGGCTGGAGGGGTGATTGGCTATTCAAGCCGTCCTTTGAATCTGGCCATCATGGATAATGCCGAAACCTGGGATGACTCCTACGGCGGTTCCTGGTTCTCAACGGCCATGCATGAGATCGGGCATCTGCTTGGTCTGGGTCATGCCTACGACCAGCCGGCGATGACGGTCATGGGGGGATTTGAAGGCCCGACAGTCCAGACGACAACGGCTGAGCCGGACTTCCCGGGTGACGCGGACATTATTCACGGGCAGGCGCTGTACCGTCCGGAAAGCCGCGACATTGACCTGTTTCGGTTCGTGTTGCCGAAGAAGGGGCAGTTCACCGCGGAAACCATCGCCGAACGCATGAGCGACTCGAGCCTGCTGGACACTGTCATTCGGCTTTACAAAGAAGATTCGTCCGGAAAACGCACGCTGATTTCGCAGAACGATGATTACTTCAGCGAAGACTCCATGCTGACGCTGGAACTCGAGGCGGGGACCTACTTCATTGGAGTCAGTGCCAGTGGCAATGACCAGTATGATCCGACCATTCAGGATAACGGAATGAATGGGACGACGCAGGGCAAGTATGACCTGCGGCTGTCATTCCGTCCAAACACCGACACCACGATCCGTGACTCAGCACTGAACCAGCCATCGCTGCGACTGGATGGAGATCATGACGGTGTCGAAGGAGGCGTCTACAACTTCTGGTTCCGCGCGGTTGATATCAGCCGAGTCCATGTTGTGGACAAGAACGCCACAGCAGGGGGCAACGTTACCAATCTTTATACTCGGATCAATACCGCATTCGCGGCGGCACAGCCGGGCGACATTGTTCGAATTGTCGGCAACGGCGGTACCGACGGCAACGTTGCAACGAAGGCTGACAATATTGCCTTCCAGATTGGCCTGGATGATTCAGGCTTTGATCTGGCCGATGGATCATCCATGGACATCCCGAAAGATGTCGTGGTGATGATTGATGCCGGTGCCGTCCTGAAGTTCCAGGATTCCTTTATCGGAGCCGGCAGCTCTTCTGTGACCGTTGACCGTGGCGGTGCCACGCTGCAGGTGCTGGGAACTCCGGTTCAGGATGTCACGATGACATCGTGGCGTGATGAAACGATCGGACGAGATACAACACCAACCCCGACAACACCAAGCCCAGGTAACTGGGGAGGACTTGTCTTCCGTCGCGATGTCGACAACGACGAAGGCCGGATCAACCATGAGCGTTCCGGCATTTTCATGGACTACGTCGCCTTTGCGTCACTCAGTTACGGTGGCGGCAAGCTGGATGTGGATTCCGTTCAGCAGATCGTGAATCCGATCACCATGATGGAGTCACGACCAGGCATCTACAACAACCTGATCACACTGAGCGAAGACTCCGCGATGTCAGCGGATCCGGACAGCTTTGAAGAGACGACCTTCACGGCCCCGGCCTTCCAGACCGTCGCGTTTACACCGGATTACAGCCGCGTCGGACCGGACATATATGGCAATCGGCTGGTCAACAATTCCAATAACGGTTTGTTTATCCGCATTCAAACGGCGGCCGGTTCGCCGACGAAGCAGATGACTGTCGCAGGGCGCTTTGATGACCGCGACATCGTCCACATCATTTCCGAAAATCTGACGTTGTCCGGAACTCCAGGCGGTCCGTTCCTGGAAGTGAATGCTCCTCCGGTGGTCCTTGTGACACTGGCGGCTTCCACAACAAGCGGAACTCTTCCTGCCGGAACTTACAACTACCGCATCGTGTATGTTGACGCCGCCGGCAACCAGAGTCCGGCTTCTCTGCCGACGCGTTCGGTGACGCTGTCAGCGACTGGTTCCGTGGCACTTGCAAATCTTCCGCCCGCGGTTGCTCCGTATGTATCGCGCCGGCTGTACCGTTCGGACGACACAGGTGGCGGAAACTACACGCTGATTGCCAATCTGAACGGCTCGTCCACGACTTTTGTGGATAACGGCACCACTCTGACCGGCATTCTTGATCTGACTCTGACCGGCCGAAATCGAGCTCGTATGGATGCGAGTCTGGTCATCGATCCGGACATGATCATCAAGATGGAAGGCTCGCGCATTGAAGTCGGCATGGGCGCGCAGCTGATCGCGGAAGCCGTTGGCGGTCGCGAGATCATTGTGACTTCTCGTCTTGATGACCGATACGGTGCCGGTGGCACGTTTGACACCAACAACGATGATTCACGAGGCGCTAGTGAAACCAGCCCGAGCCGTACGACCGGATCGGGACTCTGGGGCGGCATTTACCTTGCACCAGGTTCCTCCGCCAGCGTCGATCATGCTCTCGTGACATTCGGTGGAAATGTGATTCCGACCGACGGCAACTTCGCCGGATTCAACGTGATTGAGGCTCATCAGTCGGAACTGCGAGTTGCCAACAGCGTATTCGAAGAGAATCGTGACGGGACAGGCGGCACAGCGCCGTCATCACGTTATGGTCGAACATCGAATTCTGCCGGAACGATTTTCGCGCGAGGATCCCAGCCGGTTCTTGTGAATAACATCTTCCGCGATAACTCAGGTCCGGTTCTTTCGATCAATGCCAATGCCATGGTCGCGACATTCCAGGGCGATTATGGTCGTTCGACCGGGCTGATCGATGCATTCGGCGGATATGAGAGCAACCAGGGCCCGCTCATCGTTCGCAACCTTCTGGGACGCAATGCGGTCAACGGTATCGTCGTCCGGGGTGAGACACTGACAACGCAGTCGGTGTGGGACGATACGGACATTGTTCACGTCGTGCAGAACGAAATCACGGTTCCGAACTTCCATACGTATGGCGGATTGCGGCTGAACAGCTCGCCAGATGCCAGCCTTGTCGTGAAACTGGCAGGCTCGAATGCGGGCTTCACGGCTGGCGGAAAGCCGCTGGACATTGATGACCGCATTGGCGGGATTCTGCAGATCGTCGGTCAGCCGTACTTCCCGGTGATCATGACGTCAGTCTCCGACGACAGCGTGGGTGCAGGATTTGGACTGGACGGACTTCCGCTGAAAGACACCAACGCCAACGGCGCGAGCACGGGTACCGCGGGAGCGTGGCGAAGTCTGATGATTTCCCAGTACGCGCATGACCGTAATGTGGAAGTCTACAACGAGCGTGAGACGATCTCTGCAACTGCTCCGGGAACAAATGCAACCGCGCGACTGGCAGAGTTCCTTGGTGCACTGGGCAAGCAGAACTTCATCGTTCAGAACTCTGATGGCACCACGACGACTCAGAACAGCAGCGACGATAACCTTCGTCTTGGCTTTGAAATCCATGGAGCAATCAATGCTCCGGGTGACGTCGACGTGTACAGCTTCACCGGGATTGCAGGAAGCGAAGTCTGGATCGACATCGATCGGACTTCCTATTCGCTCGACACCGTCGTTGAACTCATCAGCTCGACGGGCACCATTCTGGCTCTGTCGGACAATTCCCTGGACGAAAGCACGAATTCCAGTCTGATCTATCGCCAGAGTGCTCTGGTCAAGGCCAACGGTCTCAATAAGTCGCTCTACAACAGCGACGACATGTATACCACGAATCCGAAGGATGCCGGTTTCCGAATCATTCTGCCAGGAAATGTCGGAACCACCGGGACGTATCAGGTTCGAGTTCGTTCGAGCAACATTGACTCTCTGAACACAGCAGCGAATCGTGCGGATCTTTCTGATCCCAACAAGGTCTTCACGGGCCTGACCTCCGGCAGTTACCAGCTTCAGATTCGTATGAAGGAAACGGATGAAGTCCCGGGAACGACCGTTCGATATTCCGACATCCGTTTTGCGACGAATGGCATTGAAATCTATGGCCAGCCAGTCCACTCCCCACTGGCTGGCGAGTACGCTGAGAGCACCTTCCCGAATGACACGGCACTGGCCAGCGGCAACCAGGATGTTGGAAACCTGCTGAACACCGATCGAGCAGCTGTTGCGATTGCCGGCCGAATTTCGGCGCCGTCTGACGTGGACTTCTATCGGTTCAACGTTGCGTACGATGACATTCAGCAGATCCCGGGACTGACCAATCCTAATCGCTTCGCATCGGTTGTCTTCGACATCGATTACGCGGACGGCATGTCTCGAGCGAACCTTGATGCGTATATCTACAACGCTCGCACGAACCAGCTGATTCTGGCGGCCAGCGATTCCAATGTTTCCGAAGACCGCAGTGGTCCTCGGGAAGGCGCGGACATGGATGACCTGTCTCGCGGCAGTGCCGGTGCACTTGATCCGTACATCGGACCATTTGAACTTCCGGAAGGTGATTACTACCTCGTCGTCGCGCCGCATGGTCAGATTCCAGCGACGCTGAATCAGACGATGGTCGCCAACCCGGTTAGCACCCAGGTGCGACTCGAACCGATTCCGTTTGTTCGTCGGATTTTCGATGAGCACTTCGGCGGTCAGGGAACTTCAACGGCACCTTTGTATCAGTTTGGAGATGGTGAGCAGGGGCAGAACGCGGTTCAGTACCACATTGGTGACGTTCCGATGTTCGTGAGCGACGGGCGGTTCGTTTACATCGTGAATCCGTACACGGGCACGGCTGTCAATGTTGTTGGCGACACTGGTGTCAACCATGCGGAAATCATGATGCGACCGGACGGCGAACTCTATGGATGGAGCTTCGTGACTGGGGTCGATGCAGGCGACAGTACCTACTTCCAGATCAATACCGGAAACGCTACGCGAACCAATATTGGCGATGAAGGTATCGTGACCTATCACGACTCTGACCCATCTGCGAACTTCACCGAAGCGACGTCGAATGCGGGGATGCAGGTATCGGCGTTCACCTATTTCGCTCCCAACACAACTGGTGGTGTGCTTGTTGGTACTCGCGGCGATGGTCGTTACCGTGCCAATCTGATTTACCAGTTCAATACCCGCACCGGCGCAGCGATTTCACAGGGTCCGACACGACCCGCGAATGGTCGAGCAACGAACAACAATGTTCCGTCGTTCGCCAACCCATCAGGAACGGACATTGTCGAAGTCGGTGTATTCCCGACCACGGTGACAGGAACGGTTCAGGGCGTGGCGATGGCCGGAACCTCGCTGTATGGTGTGACCAGCACCGGGCTTTTGGTCGAGTTGAATCTGGCAACGTTTGCCATCACCAACCAGACGACGATCAGGGATGCCAATGGTAATCCGGTCAACCTGACAGGTTTGACCTTTGGGCCGAACAGTGTTGAAGGTGGTGCGTATGCTTCAACGCTGTTTGCATCAGACGATCAGGGCAACATTTACGCGATCGCGACAGGACCGAACGTCATTGATCCGAATGCTGTCTGGGGCGACCCGGTACCATTTTTTGTGGACGGTCAGTCAGTCCTGGCGACCGGTTTAGGGGCAGCGGCAATTACGTTCGGAACGCTTCAGACCAACCTCTGGCAGCGAACAGGCAATCGGGGTACGGATCCGGGCCATGGTTTGCCCGCGTCCATTGACGGAACGCGAAACGCGGCACCAGGCGGTGGAAGCCTGTACTTCGGAAATCTCCGTGGTGGTGCAACCGCTGGAAACAAAAACGATCTTGGAAACCTGGGAACGCTGAACAACTACAACTTCCCGGGCGGGGCTCATGGGACGTACCTGAGCAATCCATTCAGCCTTGAAGGATATAGCGCGGCTGACAAGCCGGTGCTCTATTTCAATTACCTGCTGCAGACCGACAGCAACGACTACATTCCTTTTGTTCGTTCGATGTCTGATGCGATGAGAGTCTATGTAGGTGATGGCACCAACTGGGTGCTCGCCGCAACGAACGATTCTTACCGCGGTGCTCTGACCGGCGACGATGAACAGGATCTTGGTCCAAACGGAGTGACCTCGTTCCCGAATGGTCAGCTCTTCCCGGATGTCGTGGAACTGTTCGACGAAGCAGCTACTCCGGAATGGCGACAGGCTCGGGTCGACCTTAGCAATTTCGCCGGACGCTCTGACCTTCGTCTTCGTTTTGAATTCGCGACGAGCGGTGCGGTGAACGTCGGTGACATCACGACGGTCGGCGAAGAAATGTTTGCTCGCGATGGCCGCACTCTCCGTGATGGTCAGAGCTACATTCTGGAAGGCGTGAACCAGTTTGAACTCGACATGGGTTACACTCTTGTCGCACCGTCATTCAGCGGACTGGTCGAAGGCGAAACCTTCACGCTTGACGTTGATACCGAGACTCTCACGTTCGAGTTTGATCTGCAGAAGGTCAACGGAAGTTACGACGGAGTGAGTGGCAGCAATAATGCGATCCGAATTTCCCGCACCATGAGTGCCAATGAAATCGCACGGGCGATTGATCAGGCACTGCGAACGGCCATTGCTGCAACGCCGCTGGGTTCGCCGCTGAAGGAAATTAATCCTCATACGGATGGCAACCGAGTCAACATTGCACGTCAGCCGGCAAATGCCCCGATTACAACGATCGGAACAACGCTGACCCAAAGCGGTGGTGCCGGGCTGTTTGTCGACGGTGCTCCTGGAGTCACTCCAGGAACGACACCGGTCGTGATTCATTCCGGGATGAGCCGAAATGAAGTGGCTCTGGCGATGAAGAACGCTCTGGCTGGCCATCTGCTGCCAGCGGGCGTTTATTACGAAACTGAGTTGAACAACGCGGCCAATCCGCTTGTCGCTCAGGACCTGGAAGCACTTTCCTGGACGGACGTGGCCAACAACACGATTCAGGAGAACAATGCCGCTCCGCTTCCTCACATTTCAATTCTGGCAACCTCAACCGCTGCGACCGGCACCGACTTCTATCGCTTCGTTGTTCCAGCTGGTGCACTGACTCGCCGAGTCATCGTGGATCTGGACGGAACGAACGCGACGTTCAATTCGATGCTCAGAATTGTTGACACCAACGGTGCAACGGTTGTCGAAAACATCCTGGGCTCAACACTGGATATCGGAAGCAACCAGATCTCGTCCTTCCTGGACGTGAATCTTGCGCCTGGCGAGTACTATGTGCAGGTCGGCGTTCCGCCGTTTGCTACGGGAGCCTCACCTGGGCAGCGGTATACTTTGCATCTTTCCGTGGAAGGCCATGTGGTGGATGCGAACGGACCGGCAGATCCGCTGGTCGTAAATCCATTCAACATCAAGACGAGCGGAGATCTGCTGCGAATCATCGGTCACTATGTGACCAACCCCGGCCCGATGGGTCACACAACCGGATTGCCAGGCGACGGATTCGGCGGGTACTTTGATACAGCGAATACAGCTCAGCGAGGCATGAACAATGCCTTCGAAGGGATGTACATCGACGACATTATCATCGGGTTCGCCGAGCGTGGCGAAATGGTGACGAACGCCCCGAACAATTCCGCGTTCATTGACAATCCTCAGATTGTCAATCGCAACAACACCAATCCATACCAGGACATTCTTGAAGGTGCCTACGACGTGGAAATTCGTCGTGCATCTGACTACGCAAGTACTCCGGGATCTGTTCCTAACCCGCAATTCGATTCGCGTGATACCAATGACCGGCTGACAAATTCGCAGTCGATTCGTGTGCCGAATGCGTCTTCGCTGCGAGACGGTCAGACCTTTACGATCAGTGATGGTGTGAACTCCGTCACCTTCGAATACGAAGACGAGCTTCTGTCGAATGGCGTGGCGCAGGGGCACTTTGCAATCATGTTCAATCCAGCCCGGTCAGCGGTGCTGGATGGTCGCTACGAAATGGACAGCTATCGAACCGGGGAATCTTCTGCGACCATCGCAGGAAGAATCCTGGATGCGATCAACTCAACTGAAGTTCAGGGCATCCTGAAGATCCGGGCTTCTCTGTCCGACGGATCTGAAGACTCAGGCCTTGGCAGCACCAGCAGTGTCATTAACCTGTATGGCACAGCCCTGGTCACTTTGAATGACGGACTGCAGAAACCAGCCAGCGACGGTATGCCGGACGGGTTCTTCGGAACCATCGCCGGACTTGGCAACACCTCTGGTTCCTCGACGCTGTTTACCTTCCGAAATACGACACCTTACATCGATCCGAATACGGGTTATCCGGAGCAGATTCACAGCATTCGAATTCAGCTTCCGGCCGGTCAGAAGTTCGACCCGATTTCGATCCTTGGCGGCACGGGAACCGGTCCGACGGTGAGCCCGGCATCTGACTTCGATTCGCCAACCTTCACATCGCTCGACAACAACAATCCTCGAATTCCGAAGTTCTCGTTCAGTTCAGAGTTTGATGTGCTCACGATCGACTTCTCTCAGATTGTCGATGCTGCTCAGCGCGGACCGGGCTTTGAGAAGGACGATGTCCTGATCTTTGGTCTCGACGTCGACTTCTTTGCTGAGCCGGTCTGGAACCTTGGCGCGACCGTTGACGTGAACTATGGCAGTGGCCGAAAGGTTGCGTCGAAGTTCGTTCAGAGTTCAACGACGGAGCAGGTTGGCGTCCTTCGACCCGTAGAAGATCCAACGATCATGATCTACCACGAAGGTTATGGGGACAGCAACCTGAATCGAGACCAGGGGCAGTTGCTGATTCGGTCCAACTTCATCTCTGACTCCCTGAACTGGGGTATCCTGTCGGATGCTGGTACCCGAACCGGAAGCCCGAACCCGGCCGGGGCCGGAGCTCTGACTCATGCCGGTCCGCCACGAAACCTGCGCGAGCCAAATACAAACAACTGGCTGCCAGGGATCGTGATTTCCAACAACGTGATTGTTCAGTCCGGCCAGGGCGGCATCCTGTTCAGCGGTGACGTACCTCCGGGAGCCACGTCAACGGTTGGACCGGTTCCGGTTGGTCGAATTATCAACAACACTATTGTTGGTAACCCAACGAACCGAGTTGGTGTTGGTATTCAGGTTGACCAGAATGCCAGCCCGACACTGCTTAACAATATTGTTGCTGACCTCGTCACAGGGATTTCCGTTGACGCTGGTTCACAGGCGCTGGGCACCGTTGTTGGCGGTACGCTGTACAGAAACAATGGCACGAACGCGGCAACTGGCGCTATTGGTCTGGGAACGTTCCCGATCAGTCTGACCAATGCGGATCCGCTGTTTGTTGACCAGACTCGCCGCAACTATTACCCGGCACCTCTTTCACAGGCAATTGACAGCTCCATTGACAGCCTGTCGGATCGAACTGGGTTCATTACGGTTCGTGATCCGCTCGGGCTTGGCGTGTCGCCGATTACAACGCCGACAGTGGATGCTTATGGTCAGCTTCGAGGCGATGACCCGGCTGTTTCAACACCGGCCGCGCAGGGCGCCAACGTGTTCAAGGACCGTGGTGCGATTGACCGTGTGGACTTTTTCCGGCCGACAGCGTACTTCTCAACGCCGCTCGACCAGTCAACCGATGACCTGAATTCCACACTCGATGCGGTTTGGCTGAACTCTCCGATTACCGTTCGAGAACTGATCATCTCACTGTCTGATATTGGCATCGGTATCGACGATGCTCGTGTCCTGCTGAATGGATCACAGTTCAAACTCTACATGGACGACGGAGTGAAGCAGGCTTCTGACCTGCCGAACCTTCCGAATGGCACCGTGATTACGGAAGGCCTGCTTGTCAACGGCGTTGACTATGTGTTCGTTTACAATTCCACCACGAACGAAGTCATCTTCCGTTCAACGACTTCGTTCCCGGATGAACGCAAGTATCGAATTACGGTCGACAACAATGACGCAACAACCGATGGCGTGGATGGCATTCGCGATCTGGCCGGAAACTACCTGGCCCCAAATCGAGTCGATGGGACCACACAGTTCACGCTGTTGCTGACTGACGGTATCAACGATCCTCCGGTCAACTCTGTGCCGCTCGCTCAGACAACTCCGGAAGACACAACACTTGTCTTTAGTCAGGCAAACGGCAACCTGATTTCGGTCTCTGATGCAGACGTGTGGCTTGGCACGAATCTGCTGCGAGTGTCGCTGGCCTCGACTAATGGGGTTATGTCATTGTCTCGCGTGACGGGTCTGTCATTCACACTTGGCGACGGGACAACCGATGCCGCGATGACATTTACCGGCACGGTCGACGCCATTAATGCAGCACTGGCTGGTATGTCGTTTATCCCGGCCCAGGATTACTTTGGTCCCGCGCAGATTACGATTACCACCAACGATATGGGAGGCTTTACAGGACCTCCGACACCACCAGCGGCTCCACAGGAAGATGTGGACGTGATTCCAATCACGGTCTCTCCTGTGAACGATATCCCGGTCTTAAATCCTCTGACGAATCCAGCACCGATTAATGAAGATGCGGGGGCTCAGACAATTCTCGGATTCATGACTGGCCAAGCTGCAGGACCTGCCAATGAAACTCCTCCGCAGACGATTTCCGCGACCCTGACGGTGACCAGTGTCACTGGTTCGTGGACAACCTCCACGTTCTTTAGTGCAGGTCCGTCGATCAACACGACAAGCGGCGACCTGACGTTCACGACGGCTCCCAACGTAAACGGTACGGCAACCATTCAGGTCGTGCTGACAGATAGCCTTGGAGCGCAGAGTGTTGCCCGAACGTTCACGATCACGGTTAATCCGCTGAACGATGAACCGGTCTTCACTGTCAATTCGGTTCTGCCAATCAGCGTTGCTGAAGACGCGGGAACTCAGAATATTGACCTGATCAACACCTTTGCGGCCGCAATTGCTACCGCACTCGATGAACTGGGTACTCAGACACTGACGTGGAATCTCAACAACGTTCAGCTTGTTTCCGGCAATCTGGCGATGGACACACTGAGCATTGACGCCAACGGCAATCTGACGTTTAGGTCCCAGCAGGACACTGCCGGCGTCATTACCGTTGACCTGACTCTTCAGGACAATGGAGCGACCGGCGGATTGAATGACAACATCACCAATCCGCTGACAATTCAGATCACAGTGAACCAGGTCAATGATGCTCCGGTTGCTGTCGCGTCTCCGCACTTTGTTGATGAGACCTATGATCTGACACTGAATGCGTCCTTGAGCTTTGACGTGGATACCTTCTTTGGTCAGACGCTCACATACAGGTGGGACCTGGACAACAACGGGTCCTATGAGACGAATGCTGGATCGTCGTCGATGTTCATTGTGAACTGGAGCTATCTGCAGTCGCTGGGCTACACAGCGCCAATGACACGCACGATTGGGCTGCAGGTCACGGATTCCAGTGGTGCGGCCAACAACGTTGGCACCACGACCACGACACTGAATACGCTGATTGTTGACTACGGAGATGCACCGGACACGTTCGGTACATTGAAGACCAGCACCGGCGCGGCACACACGATTGCCGGTGGCCTGTTCCTGGGAGCAGGAGTCGACAAAGAAACAACCGGTGTACCAAGTGCGGATGCCTCCGGAGACGGGGCTGATGAAGACGGCGTCACATTCCCGACGCGGTTTGAAACCACGAATGGTCAGGCACTTCAGGCGTTTGTTGACATCGTCGCTTCGAAAGCCGGCATGCTCGACGCATGGCTTGATCTCAACATGAACGGTGTCTTCGATGCTGGCGAGCGTCTCACACCGTCCGCCGGTATGGCGGTGGTTGCGGGAACCAACCGTTTGTTCTTCAATATCCCGGCAAACTCGCCAACTGGCGATACCTTCATGCGATTCCGAATCAGCACGGCAGGCGGGCTGACTCCAACGGACCGCGCGAATGATGGGGAAGTCGAAGACTATCCGGTCAAGATCCGAACGCTGTCGAACCCGGTTACTCCTGTCATCAATCAACCGGTGGACTTCAATACGGGTGACGGTCGAATTCCTCAGACCAGCGATCTGACGCCAGTCATCGTCTGGACCTCACACGAGGAGAACTACTCGTACGCTGTCGAAGTGCGAAACGCCGCCAATACACTGGTCTACAGTGGGACCACGACGTTCAGCTTCCAGGAAGTCACAAACACCTTGCCGGCAGGAATCTACACGGCGACGGTGATTGCCTCCAACAAGATCGGAACAACAGCCGCCCCTGCAACGTGGACATTTGAAGTCGTTCCGCTGGTGGTGGCAGCACCGTCCGGAGCAGTGACGGTTCCGCGTCCGACCATTCAGTGGAATGCGATTGAAGGTTCATCGAAGTACACCGTGAACATTGAATCGCTGACGACCGGCAGCACCTTCCTGCTGACAACATTCAGCACGACAGGTCTTGCCATTCCGAATCAGTTTATTCCAACTTCCGACCTGCCAATCGGGCGATATCAGGTCCGAGTTCGAGCAACTGACGCGGCTGATCATCTGGGAGACTGGAGTCCGTTTGTTGCGTTCCAGATCCGTGTGGCACCGGTCGTGACTTCTCCGGCGGGGCCTACGACGTCGGTGCGACCAACGATCGCGTGGACGCCTGTCGCGGGAGCTGTGACATACGAAGTGGACCTGTTCAACCTGACTGATAACGTTCAGGTTGCACAAGTGGCTGGGATCACAGCAACCAACTGGACTCCGAGCAGCAATCTGACACTTGCAGACTATCGCGTTCGGGTTCGAGCCTTCAACGTTGTGAACGAGGATTCGAACTGGAGTTCGGATCAGGTCTTCCGAGTTGCTCCGGTTCCGGTCGCGGTCGCTCCGATCGGACGGATTGCGGACGCAACACCGACGTTCAACTGGAATGCCGTACCTGCAGCAGACCGCTATGAACTGCTGGTGACCGAGAACTTCGGAAGCCGCGTTCAGGTCATCAGCCAGATGAACATTACGTCGACCTCGTATACTCAACCGACGGATCTGCCGCTCGGACGATACCAGTTCACAATTCGTGCCGTGAACCTGCCGGCGGCGGGATCGTCATCGGGTGCGGCACTGTCAACGATCAGTTCGACTTATGACTTTACCGTGACGGAGCGTCCAACAGTGACGGCTCCGCTGCCGACGACATTCCTTGCTCGTCCGACAGTGGAGTGGACAAATCCGCTGGGAGCCGGTGCAAACCCAGTCAGCGAAGTCTGGCTGAACAAGATCGAGAATGGCGTATCGAGGAAGATCATCAGCCAGGCTGGAATCGGAGGTACGTCATGGGTCATTCCAGTCGACCTCGTGCTCGGAACCTACCAGGTTTATGTTCGAACGACTTCGGCTGTTGATCCGGCGACATCCTCTGACTGGAGCATCGCTCGCACGTTCCGTGTGACAACTCCTCCAAGCCTGATCGGTCCAACCGGTCGAGTTGCAGATGCGACTCCGACTCTGACATGGGAAGGCGTTCCGGGAGCACTGACTTATCGAGTCTTTGTGACCAGCATGTCGGTCGGAACGACCGTGTATGACGTATCCAACATCAATGCACTGAACTACACGATCCCGACGGATCTGCCGATTGGCCGATATCGTTACTGGGTTCAGGCGAGAAGTGCATTTGGTGACCTGAGCAACTGGAGTGCTCCGAAGGACTTCCAGATTGTCACAAGCCCGACACTGACGGGGCCATCGTCTTCAACATTCGATACGACTCCGTCATTCTCGTGGACGAACATGGCGACAACACTGAACGGGCAGCCGGCTGGTGCCACGAGCTACGAGTTCCAGATTGATCAGGTTCTGTCGACAAGCGTGGTCAGTCGCTTCCGCTTTGTGGCCGGACTGACTTCTCCGAACTACACCCTGCCAGACACGGATGCCCTTCCGGTTGGCAACTATCGTGCACTGGTTCGTGCTCGATCAGCTGACACGCAGGGTGACTTCAGCTTCGCGATTTCGTTCTTTGTGGGTGGTCGTCCGGTTGTGAATTCGATTCCAACTTCGACGAACCAGACACCTCGAATCACCTGGCAGACCGTGGATGGAGCATCGGGTTACGAGATCTACATCGTGAATACCGCCAGCCCGTCAACCATCCTACTTCGCCAGAGCAACATTGGGGGAACCAGCTTCACTCCGACGACAGCTCTGGGAAGGGGAACGTTCCGCGTGTGGGTCCGAGCCTTCAATGCGACGACCGGTGCTGCCAGCCTCTGGAGCAATCCAGTGGACTTCACGATCGTTTCTCGCGAAGAGTCAGCACTGCCGGTCTCTCCGGATACGTGGATGCTGACATCCATTGCTCCGGCGTTCGCTGATGGTTCAAGCGACACAACAATCAGCATGTTGCCTTCTCGACTCGCTGGCGATCTGCGAGCCGTGATGACGGAATCTCCTGTCGTTGTGGAGACGCCAGAGGCTGCTGTGCTGGTCGACGAGTCAGCCGTTCAGCAGACCGATGCTGTTCTGGGAGGCTGGGACACTGAGGCATGGTGGGATCAGACGATCTCAGAAGTGAACGAATCTGTTCCGGTCGTTGAATTGGAAGCTCCGGTGGCAGAACCAGCTCCTTCGAAGGAAGACGCGAAAGTGGCAGGTCTTGGACTGCTGGGAGCTCTCCTGGCTCTGAGCCCGTTGCGTCGCCGCCGAAAGACCGACGAAGAGTCCTCGACATAGATTCCTTCGGCAGCTAAAAACTGAAAGAACTGCGGGGCTCAACTGAGCCCCGCTTTTCTTTTCCGGTTCAATGAAGTCCAATTCGCCCGCGGTCGAAGCCTCTGGTTTTGGAAACCGCGTCGACTTTGTTCTGTTCAGAAACGTGTTGTTACCATGCAGGTCACCATTACAGCTGTAGGTCCTGACCATACCGGACTTGCCGACCCAATCGTGCATTACGTTACCGGAGCCGGGGCGAACATCTACGAAATCCAGATGTACGACCGTGATTCTGAACGACTCTTTGCAATGCTGATGCGCATTGAATGGTCGGGTGAAATTGCGACTCTCAGAAGGCACCTGCAGGAGATCGGTCATCAGCGAGGGCTTCAGGTTCGCGTCTGGTCCCGCGATGAACATGCACGGCCACCGCGGCTGGCAATCTGTACAACTTATCGCTCGGAGCCACCACTGGCGATTCTTCGAGCAATTCGTGACAAACGTCTCAAGGCCGAGGTGGCGGTGATGATCGGCAATCGAAATGCCTGTCGCAGCGTTGCAGAGCAGTTTGAAGTTCCGTGGATCAATATGGGTGATGAACAGGGGAATCCTGATTACCGTGTTCTGGAACGCGTGATCGACGAACAGCAGATCGATTATGTTGTCCTCGCCCGTTATATGAGAGTACTTCCTGCGGATCTGTGCTGGAAGTTTGCCGGTGGCCGCATCATCAACCTGCACCACGGCCTGCTTCCGTCGTTCCCTGGTTTCCGACCATACGAAGATGCATTTCAGCACCGAATGCTCTGCTTTGGGGCAACCGTGCACTTCATCGTTCCCGAGCTTGATGCCGGGAACCAGATCATTTATCAGGGAGCGTTCAGTGTCGCTCCGGGGACAAGTCTCGCTGAAGTCAAACGACTCGGTGAATCCGATCATGAGCCAAACTGCCTTTTGGAAGGAATGCGGCGAGTCGTTGATCGGGAAGTGGAACTGCACTT
This sequence comes from uncultured Chitinophaga sp., assembly GCA_964538835.1. Taxonomy (GTDB): domain Bacteria; phylum Planctomycetota; class Planctomycetia; order Planctomycetales; family Planctomycetaceae; genus SXXK01. The sequence goes on from CAZIGZ010000009.1 coordinate 34,860, forward strand.
TCACCGCGTTGTTCGTCGTTCGTCCTGAAAATCTGACCATCGGTCCCGTCAAAGAATCTTGCTCAAGAGTCCTGCCATGCGTCTCTCGGAACTTTTTGCGTCCAACAAGTCTGTCCTGTCGATCGAGATCTTTCCGCCAAAGACTGCGGAAGGTGATGCTGCACTCCGACGAAACCTGCAGACGCTGGTGGAATATCAGCCCTCATTCGTTTCGTGCACCTACGGGGCCGGCGGGTCCACTCGTGACAGAACAGTGTCATGGTGTCGCGAGATTCAGGAGACATTTGGTCGAACCGCCATGGCACACTTTACGTGTGTGGGTTCGACCCGCGAGGAACTGATCCAATGGCTGGCCACTGCAAAGGAAGCCGGCATTCACAACATCATGGCTCTCCGAGGCGACCCGCCCGCGGGGCAGGAATCGTTCCGTGCGGTAGATGGCGGACTTGGGAACGCCAATGAGCTCGTCGAGCTGATTCGCGCACACCAGCCTCAGATGGGGATCGGTGTGGCGGGGTATCCGGAGAAGCATGTCGAAGCACCATCTCTGGATGCTGACCTTCAGAACCTGAAACGCAAAGTCGATGCCGGGGCCGATGCTGTGTTTACTCAGTTATTCTTCGTGAACCGAAACTTCTTTGACTTTCGAACGAAGTGCGAACAGCTGGGTATCCGAATCCCGATTGTTCCGGGAATTATGCCCATTACCGATTTCGCTCGCATCAAACGCATCACTTCCATGTGTGGTACGGTTTTCCCTGAGGACCTCGCGTCAAAGCTGGAAGCGGTGAAGGACGACGCTGAGGCTCAGTTTGAGATCGGTGTGGAGCATGCCATCCGTCAGTGCGAAGAACTGCGGCGTGAGGGTGTTCCAGGTCTGCACTTCTACGCTCTGAACAAATCAGATGCCTGCCAGAGAATTCTGGATGTTCTGAAAATCTGAGGGCCGGTGAGTGACCGTGGACGCCGGGTCGCTGGTCTTCCGGCTGTCGCGTGGTTTCAGGATTTGGGCTATTTGGTGCCCTTGATCAATAGGCGTTCGTCGGTCGGAGGACATCGCGCTTGAACGCCGGGGAACCCGAATGCGGACAGGAATGCGAGCGTGACCTGGGCGGAAGTATGAAACCGCCGACTGTCCCTCGAATGTTATCGAACGGTCTGTCGAGGAATGTGAGGAACCGGAACTTCTGGTGAAGCGGGCATCGTCTTCAGCGAGACCGCAAGCTCTGTGGCGGCTTCCAGTGCGATCCATTTGCGAAGACAGTCGCGGCAGTGGCAAAGATGGTCCAGAAGAGCCGGTGACATCGTGTCACTCGGCTCTTCCGGCCAGCGCAAAACGAGCACATTGAGCACCTGCTCGCATGAGACAGGTGCTTTCAATTTCGTCTGATTGTCTGGGGGTGTGCTCATGAATGTTCGCCCAGAGTTTGTCGCAGTCGTTCCAGTGCTCTCTGCTTTCGTCGCGTCACAGCCTGAGGAGAAACCTTGAGCTGAGCTGCGATTTCAGTTCCGTCATAACCTGACCTCAGCATTTCAATCACTGTTCTTTCATCGGAAGGCAATGATTCAATCTGCTGCTGAAGGTCAACGACAAGAGCATAATCCGGAACACAGTCAGCTGGCTCGAATTCCAGCTGCACTTCGGCAGCTGATCCTCGCTGGCTTCGTTTTCGCAGTCTCCCGAATGCTCTTTCCGCCGCACGTCCTACGGCTTGTCGGAGAAGATGTTCGTGAGACAGAGGAACTGATTCCGGAGGAACCGGTTCTCCCTGCGACTGGTTCAGATCAATCCATGCATCCTGAAACAGATCATCTGTGTCGTGAACGGCGGTCAGATGTCTGTTCCGCTGATAGTGGTACCTGATGAGACTCCGCATCCGTGCGTCGTCGGACATTTGAGACATGCGTCGGCTCCAAAGAAAAAGGAGCCGAGTGAGGCCATTCTTTCCGCTCAATCTGGTCGGCCATCATCACTTCCGCAATTTTGGCTTTAACATCCCAGCTGGCAGGAGAAGACAGGGCTGACTCTCGGCCCCGAGAAGAAAACTGACCCGGGAGACAGTGAAGAACTGTCAGCCAGGGAAGGTCCTCTCGGAGCAATGCTGTATCTCAATCGTTCCAGCAGATCATTGTCTGCAAAGTTCTCTTTCAGGTACTCAGATCGCGGCGGCCCTCGCGGCGGGGCGCGAGGATTGACGACGTAGCGAAGCTGAGACGGTGCGTTGTCTTCCAGTCGCTCCTGAGAAACGATGATGGTTTCCCGAAGCGGGATTTCTGCATACTCAGCCGCCACCGCCTGGCGATGGCCAATACGATAACGTCTAAGCTGAATCTGACTTGATGACGGCAGCAATTGCTGGCGAGTTGACACGACTGTGGTCGTAAGGTCCGCAGTCAGTGGCGACTGAATAATGCGAGCCGATGACAGGCGATGCTGGTTACCAGGTGTCTGCTCCTGAAGCTGTTCGTGACTGCCGGCGGGGGCCAGAAACTGTGATTCACCGAGGGCTTCAGCAACCGGCATTCGATCCTGTCGGGCTGCCTTGCCATGATTGGACTTCGCGAGACGGTAAGCGCGCCTTGCTGCCCATTGTTCTCCAAATGTCAGCCTCCAATCCGAAGGGAAAGGATGAGCTGTGCCCCAACTCCGCTCGCCGCTTGAGACAGGCAACGCTGGCGTTTGATCCAGGTCACCGAAGACTCCTGCATCGTCGAAGCCGGCATTTACAACAAGGATCGCCGGGGCAGTTGTCGACTGATCCACAAGCACCGATCGGTTCGGGCTGGTCGGTTGAGGAATCACAGGGGCCTGATTCGGCTGTGCTGGTTCAGGCTCAGGGCGCCGGCTGTCGTCTTTCGATGTTGTCTGACTGCCGCTCGAAACAACCGGCGGAATGACGGGATCTTCTTCAAGCCCGGAGGCTTCACCCACTTCGATCTCAATCTCACCGTCACCAGACATCCTGGGATCGAGCTCCGCGGGCTGCCGCGACATCGGATAGCCAAAGCCATCCATCACGATAAACCGCTGTGTTCCCATCGGGACGCTGTTCATCGTGAGCAGAACCGGGACATCCGGAACCAGCATTGTAAGTGCCTGCACGGCTGCCTGACGAACCTGCCAGATTTGCTCAGCCGGGGACCCGCTCAGCCAGCTGCCCAGTTCTTCCAGATGCACATTGATAGTGTTTTCAGACGTTGGCAGCAAAACGTCTTCGGCCTGATCGCCGATCGCAATGGAGACCTCAAGCGGTGGGATACTCTGTGGAAACGTCTCCAGACTGATCGCACCGCTCGCCACCGAGAAGACGGGGAAGATCTGACCAAATTCGCCATTGGCCGCGCGGGCATTCAATGCGGGAAGCAGTTCCTCGTTGTTAATCACGTAACCGAGAAGTTCATCGAGCGACGTGGAAAACTGAATGTCACCGACGTCACCACCCACTTCCGGTTCCAGCGATTCCAGCCCATCAAGGCCATCCTGGATCGGTTCCGGATCGTCTGGGAGTTCGATCCCGAAGTCGATCTCGATTGAACCATCATCAATCAGATCCTCTTTGTCATCCGGCAGGTTGTCTGTGCCGCCATTCTCAACTTCCGTGTCGGAAGAATCCTGCCACCGGCCGAACCCAATATCGATCGCGGAGATTTCGTCCCACGCCACATCCCACTGGATCAGCTCCTGGGGATCCTGACCGAAATCCGAAACGGCCGCGGCTTCACTGGTCGTTTCCGGAAATGAAACGCCGTCACCCAAAATCGGAGAAACAGGGAGAGCCGAAAGGACATAACGCGGTTCAGACAGCTCGGTGCTGTGTGAGAGAGTTCCTCCCTTTCGCCGAGCCGACTTGGGGCCTCTCGACAGCCATGGTTCCAGCGCAGCAAACGAAAGGCACCGGGAAATAGATTCCCGAGCCATTCGGAGTCGCTGAAAAAATGACTGGAGCCTCAACTTATGCTCCCGGTAACGGGCATTGGTAGGAGGGGCTATTCAGGTCTGCCATGGTCCGAATCTCCATCTTCGGGCTACCTCTGCTACCCTGGCGGGGGACAAAACCTCTACGCCATTCCGCAGGATTTCAGCAAATCCATCGATTCCCGGGACCCCCAAATTGGCCTGAAGTCAGGATTCGACTTTGTTGTTTTTCAGCGACGTCAGTCCAAATCGTATTTTGACACGATGGTGTCGTTTTGAATCCTCGACAATGTCCGTTCAAAATTGTCCAGGATATCACGAATCAGGCGGTCCCTCATGACTTCCGGCAACTTTGCGGATCGAGCCTTCTCCAACGCGTTCGCAGCGACTTCGTAGGCTCGCTGAAGGTCCGCGTTCCTCGAATCCAGTCGGTTAATCTCCAACGCTCGGATTGTGGCCTGAACGTAGGTCTTGATTGTTTCCGCGACTTCGACAGACTTTGCATCCCAGAATGCGCGGCTTTCCCGGATTGCCGCTTCGGACTGATGAGTAAACAGCTGCATTTCTGTGCGGTATGCGAGCCGTGCCCGCTCGAGCTGGTGGGCAGATTCGGCATTGCGGAGCCGAAGTCGATTGATCATCCCCATCTGATCCCGCTCAACATCGCTGGCCGAAGGAGCAGGGCTGCCTGACTTCGGGCCTACCGGGACCGGTGCCGTTGCCTCTGGTTCCGAGGAAACTCGTACGATCTCCGTGGAGGGATTGTCGTTCCGGCGGTCCCGGCGTGAAAATTCCCGGCTGAGCCGATCGTTCAGATCATCGCTGGAGTTGCCCATTTTCAATCCTTCGCCACTCTTTGCGGATTCAGTCAACAGGGGCGGAGTCTAGAGACTCGCAACCTTCCCGACCACTCCGTCAGTGTTCTCCCGACGAACGCCATTGGCTTTCAAGACTTGTTTTTGCCAGCCTTTGACTTTGAGTCGACCTGACTTTCGTCATTCAGAAAATCGAAACGCGGTGGCCCCTCGTCGCCTTCTGTTTTTCGCGAGCGGGACTTCCTGGTTCTGTAGTCACGGTAAGTCCCCCTTCGCCACGGGCGCGATGCGAACGGTGACCACGGCGAGGCCAGCCAGACCACAAGAATCACCAGGAGCGGCAGCAGCATCGAGCACCCAAAACTGACCGGGGACCTGTCGCCGATGATGGCTGGCCTGATTTTGGCCGTCGTTCTGCAGCGGGACAGATCTCACAAAGACGCGACTCGTACGAATGTACCCATCCGGCAACAAGGCGACAAATCTGTTGAGCCTGACAGAACTGGCACAACGAACTGCCCGAACCGTGGCTTTTCCACAGTCCCCATGATCCCATTGATCCCGCAGAAATCTCCCCCGTTCCTGTATTCGGCGCTCCCGATCGCCGTATCGGATCTGGACGAAAAGACGCTTCAGGCAATACCCTGCGTCCAAACCGCCTGAATACTGAAATGGCAGTGGTTCCGGATTTCTTGACTGGTCTCCAGAAGTAACGACATGCAATTGCGGCTTCCTGAATCAAACACTGTTGGTGAATGGCTGGAGTTTCTGTCGAGCCTGTCGACTCCCGTCATCGCAGTGATTGCTGTCCTGCATGTTCTGTTCTTCCTCTTTCTGAGGATCTGGTGCGCTCGTGATACCAGAGCGATTGCTTCGGTTCTGGAGGATTTCACCCGCGGCCTGCGACACCGCAGTGTGCTCGATCGGTCAATGCCGCTGACGACTCAAATCGACGCGTTCGTTCAGGATGTGAACGAAGTCCTCGCCGATCCGACTCGATCGGAAGACAGAGCGACCTGCCTCCAGCGGCTCAAGATCCTGGATGAAAAGCGTCGCTACTTCGAATCGCTCAGCTTCGAGACACTTGTGCATTCGGCTCGCACAATGATCGAAGCGTATCCGCTCAGCGGTGTGCTCGGGACCGTTCTGGCGATCGGTTCAGCGCTGCAGGCGGATGCAGCTGCCAAGTCAGCTGCTTCTGTGAATCTGGTGATGGAGCGGTTTGGAGATTCTATCTGGTCGACCTTCACTGGTCTGTTTGCGGCAATCATTCTG
>CAZIGZ010000009.1:40875-82139 GCA_964538835.1 uncultured Chitinophaga sp.
TTCATCAACAGCCTGCTGGAGGTTCGGTTTTCACGATTGACGGATTCGCGGACTCACGTGCGTGAGATGGTGGCACGTGCCAAGCGAGAACTCGCAATGGCGGGGACAGCAAGGCCGGAGGTCTCTGCATGATCAACCGCCGTCGATTATCACTGCAGCTGACTCCACTGCTCGATCTTCTTCTGATCGTGATGTTCTCACAGTACATTGAGAACCGTAATCGAATGCAGGCGGTTGAGACTGAACGCACTGAAGGGCAGCGTGCGATCGAAGCCGAGCGGGCCAAAGTGCTGGAAGATGTCCAGCGACAGAAACAGGAACTTTCCGACCTGCGACGAACCTACGACGAACGCTTTCAGAGTATCCTCGCACAGCATCAGCAGGCGGGAACTTTGCTGGCTCAGTCGCTGAATCTTCCTGCGACTGCAATGACGGAAGTTCTGAAGCTGAGAACTGCCGGCCAGACCGATGATGCTCAGCGGCTTGAGGCCGCAGTCACTACGCTGTCTCAGACGCTGGGGCAAAACGGTTCTGATCTCTTTCGCTTCGCACTTCGAGTGGACGAGATGCAGAAGCATGTCAGCATCTGGGAAGTCCATGTGCAGAATAACGGGAAGGTTCTGGTCGCCGACGGGCGCCGTTCGGCGACAGTGGACTTTGCGACGGTTGATGAGTTTTCGTCGAGGATTTTTGAAGCCACAAAGGCCTTTGAGGATCCAAACACTCTGGTCATCATCCTTCTGACCTGGGGAGATGCTCAGGGAGGACCGCGTCAGCGAGCAACCGACGGGATGCCACTGCTGCTGGAACGACTGCGAACCCACGCTGCGGGAACTCACTGGTATGACTTTTCGATCGTCGGCTACCGACCGGCCGGACCTGTTTTCAACCATCCCTGATCTCTAAACGATACAGACTTGCGAGAATCATGATGACGGAAAAACTGCCCGCCACAAAAGAGAAGCCGCTGATTCCCCGACTCGTCCGAGGCTCCTCGCGAGCCGGTGTCGGTGCTGGTGCGGCCCTCATCGGGCTTGCCCTGTTTCTGCTGTTTCGAGGATTCGGGTTCGGGCCTGGAGACGGTTCGGGCGAAGGAACGGGTGGGAATCAGAATACCGGCGAGGAGAGCGAATCGGGTGATTCCAGGATTCTGGCAGCCAACGCGGATTCCAGTGCCGCATCGGAATCGCCAGGTGAATCTCCCGAGTCGAATGACAGTCAGCGGACAAATGGCTTGTCACGCGATGAGGAGAAAGCCATCTCAGGCAATGTGCTCACGGTACTGATCGATGAACATGACTACCTCATGCAGATCCCAGGAACGACCGACGTCGTCTATCGTCGCTGTGAACTGCCTCGATTGATTGAACTGGCAAAACTGACCAAAGGCGACACCAACGGTATCCGTGTCAGAATTCTCCGCCGAGAATCCGCACGAGCTTCATCCGAGAGCCAGATTAAAATCGACCTCGCTCATGCCGGCATCACCGCTGACGCTGTTGTGATGCCTCAGGAATTTGTTCCCTGACAATCACGTCTGAGCCTGCCCTGGCGACACGAGAAACACCAGCCTGCGACAGGGATCGACTGTTGGCAAACGCCTAACCTCGTCGGCATCGCTGCATCCGGAAGCCGTTGGGTGTTTTTACGAGTTCGATCAGGACATCCTGAAGACGTGCGCAGAGGCGAGTGCTTTGGCGTTCCAGTCCGGAAAGGGTGTTGCCGCGGTCGATGTCCTGGAAAATCTCCGTACTGAGTCGATGTCCGGGAGCTCGCCAGAAGGCAAGAAACATGGGCACACTCGCGGTGCCTCGAAGCTTCACACTTCCATCCTGATCTGTTCGCAGAATGATCTCATCCTCGTTCAGAATCTCGATCGACGCCAGCAGGATCTCACTGCGGAGTGGTGTCGTCTGCTGACGAGACTGAAAGCGGCACCAGCGATCAAACTCTTCCACGTTCCCTTCAAACTCTTCGACCACATGCATCGGAAGCACTGCGTGATCTTCCACGCGATCGTGCTCCAGCCTGTCCAGGACATCCAGCAGCAAACGCACGTCGAGAGGGCTGTGGGAGGCGATTCGGCGATACTCATTCAATGACGGTCGCGAGGGTGTGAGCATCTGCAGAAGTTCTGACGCCGCTGCAGCCGACAGTTTCCAGGCTCGCGGATTTCGTGAACCTGTGCTTTCGCGGAATTCTGTGCCGGAACTCTTCAGAGCCTGTACAAACGGCTGGATCAGACTGTTCAGCTGAACGGGCGAATCATTCCATTCTTCGGCCAGCAGTTTGGCGTCACGCTTCGACATACAGGGCACTTTGGACAATTGAATAGAGAACAAAAGAAACCCAAAACCACATCGGCCCTCTCGCGAACCTGCTGATGCTTGTTCGCTTGTGTCCGGGAGGGGAGTTTCTTCAGGGGGTCAACCCGAAACTTCTTCATGCACAAAGACTATGCCATTTGGCGGGATTTGGAAACCGGCCTGGCGGATGGAATCGGGAAGTCTGGTTTTGCGGAACGAGCGGTTTACTCCGTCTGAACGGGCAAAAACGCATGAGCAGGCACGGGGAAACCATCATGTGTGTCCGGCAGTTTCTGCAGGTCTCCGAATGAATGCTGCGAGAATCGCCGACGATAAAAGAGAGGGATTACTTTTGTGCCGCTCCCTGCTCAGGCCGACACACATGACACAGACCACACGTAAGAAACGCGTTACCTCTCGTCTCCAGACTCCTCTGGAAACGTATCTGCGGGAAATCAATGAAACCGCTCTTCTGACCGCCAACGATGAAAAAGAACTGTCGAACCGCATTTCCAACGGAGATGCGAGTGCCCGTGATCGTATGGTCCGTGCCAATCTGCGACTGGTCGTGAACATCGCACGAGGCTACACAGGCAAAGGTCTTCCCCTGCAGGATCTGATCGAGGAAGGCAACCTCGGGCTGCTGCGAGCGGTTGAGGGCTTCGACCCCAACATGAATACTCGGTTCAGTACCTATGCAAGCTACTGGATCAAGCAGTCGATCAAACGAGCACTCGTGAATTCCGCCAAGACCATTCGCATTCCAGCCTACATGGTGGAACTGCTGTCAAAGTGGAGACGTGCGTCCGCAAAGCTGGCGGAGGAGTTGAACCGCACTCCGACCCCGGAAGATATTGCTCGCGAACTTGGCATTCCCAAGAAGAAGCTTCGCATCGTCAAGAAGGCGATCACGCTCTACAACGCAACGCCTCAGGCGGAGCAGGAAGAAAGCGGACTGACTCTGGGCGATATCGTTCCTGACGAACGAGTTCGTGGTCCGGAAGACGAACTGATCAATTCCGACAACCTCGTTCACGTCTCACGTCTGCTGGACGAAATGGATCCTCGCGAAGCCACTATCCTTCGCATGAGATTCGGTCTGGACGACAGCGAACCTCAGACGCTGAAGGAAATCGGCGAAACTCTGGGGCTGACACGAGAACGCGTGCGTCAGATTGAAAGTGAAGCTCTCCGAAGATTGTATCGAAGTCTGAGTGGTGAGTTTTAGCAGCGATCAGCCGGCACTTTGAGAGGCTGGCAAGCAGCTGCCCCTGAACAAACAAAGCAGCCCGGACCAGTGTCCGGGCTGCCTTCATTGACACATTCGTCTGTGCTCACCGTGGGACTTGCACCATTCCGCTATTTGACGATTGGCGGATTCATTCTCACGGGAGATCCTTACGCGCGGAGGGGCCTTACTTCTTTGTCGCCAGCGCTGGGTCGTTCTGTGCGTCTTTCTGGTAGTACAGACTGGACGGAATCAGGATTTCTGCAGGCACATCGTCTCCGGCTTCGAACTTCCGGATCATCTCGATCGTGGTAACACCCATCTTCTCCGGAAACTGAATCGGGTCACAGACGATCTTGCCTTCCAGGATCGCTTCCTTGCCCTCAATGGCGCCATCGAAGCCGATGAGCTTGACCTGATCCGCCTTGCCTGCATCCTCCAGAGCAACGCGTGCTCCCAGAGCTGATGGGTCATTGATCGCGAACATCGCGACAAGATCCGGGTGAGCCTGGATGGCGTCGCGAGCGGCTGAGTGTCCGGCTTCGCGAGCTCCTTCGCCGCTGAGAGTCGTGGCAATCTCAATCTTTGCCGCACCGTCTTTGGCATTGTGGGCGTCAATGATCTCGGTAAAGCCTTTGACTCGCAGCTGACACGATTCGACATCGGGGTAATCGATGACGGCAATTTTTCCGCCGGTTTCTCCGACAAGCTTCACCATGGCTTCGCCCGCAAGACGTCCGCCCTGATAGTTGTCGGTCGCGACATGGCAGACCACCTTGCCTGCATCGCCGTCGTACTTGATGTCATTCGTGAAGACAGGAATGCCGGCTTCATTTGCTTTCTGGATCGCAGCACCGATGGCTCGCGAATCGCACGGATTCAGAACAATCGCGCTGACGCCCTGCACGATAAAGTCTTCAATCTGTGCGGTCTGACGATTCACATCCTGATCGCCGGAGACCACGATGACCTCATAGCCCTGCTTTTTGCCTTCTTCGACCATCGTGTCTGCAATGATCTTGAAGAACGGGTTTGTCAGCGTCAGGGCGGAGAAGCCAATCTTCTTTGTTCCCTTCGACGAGGAAGTGGACGTCGTGTCGGGTGTAGCCCTGGTATCAGCCGGCTCTTCTGTTGTCTTTGCACAGCCGGCAACGGTGAGGAAGAGGGTCAGAAACAACGGAGTGTATTTCATGGGAATGGTTCCGGGAAAAACAGCAGGTGGGAATGCAATGATCCGGGACAGACAACGGCAGGCGTTTGCGGATGTTCCGCGTTATTCAATCATGGGCACTTTGCGACGAACCAGCTGCAGCGGAATTCCCCAGGGGTCTCGCAGCATCGCAAACTCATCACCGGTCGGCATCGAATGCACATCCGCCACGACGGTCGCTCCTGCTGCGGTCAGCCTTTTCACATCGCCGGCAAGATCGCGAGACAGGAAAGCGAGATGCAAAGCCGGTGGCTGCACTTCGGGAAAATTCAGCATCGGTGCCTGAGTATTCCCGTAAATCTCCAGCATGACCGTTCCGCTGTCATCCGCAAGAAAGTGGGCAAACGGTGGTTCAATCGTACGTCGCTTCACGACCAGGCCAAGATGCTGAGTATACCAGCGAGCCAAATTCAGGGGGTCAGGCACATTGAAGGCCAGATGTTCAATCTTCATTTCACAGACATCCATTGATTCCGACTTGTCACCAGTGAAACACCAAACGAATCATGGCGACTCAATGCCTGAAACAAAAGTCAGCAGCTGGCATGAATGATGAGTCGTTCCCTGGGAGTCTCTTCAAATGTCTTTCCTGATGTGTACCGGCGTAATGCGCAGGCCGCCGAGAGCTGCGATGTGGCTCATGATGTAGTCGGTGATTTCGGTGAGTTCTTCCTGCGTGCCTTTCGCATCTTTCCATCGCGACAGATCGATCGGAGGACCGTATCGGAGAGACGTCCGAGTTCGAACCACAAAGGCACGCACCATCGACTTGGATCGGGGCGAATTGCGAATAAACACGGGAATCACCGGGGCACCGGACTTCAGAGCGAGCCACGCGATTCCCGTACCCGCCGGCAGAAGCTGCTCGTCCGGTGTTTTCAGATTGAGTCGACCTTCCGGGAACAGCCCCAGCAGCTTTCCATCCTGAAGGCGTCGCAGGGCATCGCGGATCGGCACCATATCGCGGCCGGACCGTTCAACAGGAATACTCTCCATGGCTCGGCAGACCCAGCCTATCAGTCCGCGCCGGATGTAGTATTCCTTCGCCATCATGTAACCAATGACTCGGAGATGTGGCTTTTTGAATTCCGAAAAATGCTTCGTCCACAACACCACAGGATCCAGCGGGCTCGTGTGGTTGGCAACGATGATTGCCGCCCCTTCTTCCGGGATCGTGCACGCGTTTTCCTGAGTGCATCGTGAAAACAGGAACCGGTGAAACATCGCGATGCGATAGCAGATCCAGGCACGCCAGCCAGCGGGGCAAGTCAGCGCGCGCCAAAGGCCAAATGCGATGAACAGCGCAGAGATAAGAAGGATGGCAATTGCAGTCGATTTCCAGTCCATCGTTTCGGCGGGCAAACGGAAGGCAAAGCAGGGAATTCCAGCACGGGATCGGAGCATCACATGATTGAAGATTGCCGCAGGTTTGTCGAGGCGATTTGCCGGGGCCGGGATGAGTTCCTTTCTGAATCCCGCAGATGGTGCCGTAGGAGCGCAACGGCAACTCTGTTAACTTTCACCGCATTACGTTCGAAAAGGAGTCTGACCGCACATATCGCGCGGGCGGCAATGTTCGATATGACCATGGACGGCTTCGCATGCCCGAACTCACCCCGCAAACTCCTGCGTCGACGAATATTGATCCGGGAACATCACGACGTTCCATCTCCACCGGAAGCCATTCGACAATGAAGATTGTTATCCTGGGAGGTGGTGAATCCGCATGGATGGCGGCCGCGTATCTGTCCGCCGCGATCCCTCGTGAGCTGGTATCGATCACAGTCGTCAGCGACGGCACGGCTGCGTGGGAGTTTCCAGGGGAATCTCATCAGCCGTCGTTCTTTCGCCTTCTGTCGAACCTCGGCGTCACCGAAGAAGAGCTCCTTCGACGCTGTGATGGAGTCTATGAGTTCGGGACAGACTATCGAACGGGGCTGGACAAGTACTTTGTTGCGGCGTCGGAGGCGATTCCAGTTCTGCAGTCGCGACGCATCGCAGAACTCTGCTCGGAGACTCTTGCAGGTCGGCTGCACGAACTGCTTCCGCAAGCCGCTGCCGCATTCCGTCATCGTGCCCCCGGACGCTTTCTTGGAACATCAGAACTCCAGAAATCCGGGGCCTATCGATTGTCGTTCGACAGCCGATTGTTTGCCTTGATGCTGCGTGAGTCTTCGCTACGACGCGGAGTTTCCGAAGTTCGCAGTTCCTTGATCTCGATGGTGCACCGAGATGATGGTTCCATCAGTCATGTCGGGACAACGTCTCCGGCCGGGAACATCGATTGCGATCTCGTGCTTTGCTGCTCAGAAGAATTCCGAAAGCAGTATTCGAATGAGGAAATGCTGACGTTCGGACAATGCGAGGACTCGCCCTTCCATCATGTCTCGACCTGTCATGCGATAGTCGATGCGATGCCTCCGTCGTTCTCGCAGTTTGTTCTTCAGCCGTCCGATTTCTCGTGCATTCGATGGCTGCGATCCGGATTCGCGTGCCACAGATTCACGTCAGACTCGCAAACACGCGGGGAAGCCTTATCACTGGACCCGGACTTACAGACGATCGTGCGTGATTTTCTGCAAATCGATGCGATCAACCTGAGTGAGTCGGTGTCTCGGGAGTCAGTTGTCGGGTGCTGCCGGACGATGTGGCACAGGAATCTGGTGTTTGTCGGCGCAGGTGCGATGGTGACAGATCCGGTCGCACATGCGGGACGACATCTCTGCCAGACCGCCTGTGAACTGCTGCTTGACTATCTGACCGCGGCTCCGCAGTCGTATCCCGTAATTGCCAGGGAATATCATCGCCGACTTTATGACGCTTATGAATCCTGGTCCAGCATGGCTCGATACACGCGTGACCTGCTGTTCGGTCGCTGCGGATCGGACAGCCATTCCCACTTTGCCTCGCTGAGAATTCCTTCCGGCGCTTCGGAGCAGGACCTCTTCTGTCTTCAGGCTGCCTTCCAAAAGTTCCCGAAAGATCGAAGACTCAACAGTCGGGCCGTTCACGTGTCGGAACAGCATACTCTGGAGGCTGAGCTGCGGGAGATGACAGAGAACATGGTTGGTAATCTGCCTGGGCACTCGGAGTATCTCGACTGGATTCACGGCGTTAAACATCGGAGGACTGCATGATTCGTCCTGAATCACTCCAATACCTCGCCGTCGAACAATTTGGGCGCGACGCCTTTGTCGCTCGATTGCTTCTGAGTGCCCTGAACTTCGGGCTCATCCAGCGATTGGCCGAGTATGAAACCATGGATCGGTCGTCGCTCTTCAACGGCATGCCGTTTGACCGCTGTGGACAAAGCGTTCTGGTGGAAGCTCTTCAACATGGCCGAGTCATCGAATGCATCAAAGGGCAGGACGTCGATTTTCGGCTCACCCCCGAGTTTCGTAATGTCCTGCCATTTCTTGAGCTGTTGCACGTGCGACTGAAGTTTGCGGAGCTGGTGGCTGCGGATTTCTTTACTCAAGCCGATGCTTGGCTGACATCAAGCGATGCCTTCATGTCGAAATCAAGGCTCTTTGAGTACTTTGACTATCGTCGATGCCTGGAAGTCACGCCTGAAAACTGTCGCCATGCAGCTCGGTGGATGACGCTGACCACCGTGCTGACCAGGTATGAAGCGTCCGTCTGCTGTGACCTGGTCGATTTTGGTCGCTTTTGTCGCATGCTGGACATCGGTGGAAACAGCGGCGAGTTTGCTGTGCAGGTTTGTCGCCGGTACGCACAGCTCTTTGCTGACGTGGCCGACCTGCCGGTGGTCTGTCACGTTGGTCGCAACCACGTTCAGAATGCCGGGCTGACAGATCGCATTCGCTTTCGCGAGTTTGATCTGGCAAGTGAGAGAATTCCTGCGGGCTTCGATGTGATCACGTTCAAATCTGTCCTGCATGACTGGCCGGATCAGATCGTGTTGGACCTGCTGACCAGGGCTTATGCCGCTCTGCCGCCTGACGGGACGGTTGTGATCTTCGAAAGAACGGCCTGGGACACGACACAATACCCGCTGACCTTCAGCCAATTGCCGGTGGCTTTGTTCCTGCGATCGTACCGAGGCCCGGAGTTTTATCGACGTGAACTTGTTCACGCGGGATTCACTGGCATCAGTGTGACGGAGTTTGTCCTTGATGTGCCATTCGTCGTGATAACTGCAAGGAAAGCGTCCTGAGAGAAGATCAGGATCGTGTCAGGGCGGCCACGGATCAAGAGGTGACCTTGCCGCAGTGTCCGAGCATTGCCAGTCCATGCAAAGCCAGGCTGTCGACGTAAACGCTGCCCGCCAGATGGTCGGCCAGTTGTCGGCTGCCGCCCCCGGTGATAAACAGCTGAGGCTCCTGATGATCCGCAAAGATGTTTCTGGCTGAATCGGCAAGTCGTGAGGCGATCTCACGGACTGCCCCGAGTTGCCCGATGAACAGTCCGGCCAGCATCGCGGCTTCCGTGTTTCTTCCGGGAAGGACGGGCAGAGACTGCAGCATCTCATCGACGTTCAGCAACGGCAGTCTGGCCGTGTAGTCATGCATGGCGTGAGCGGAAAGTCTCAGGCCGGGCAGAATACTGCCGCCACGAAACGCCCCGTCAGCAGTCACAAGATCGACCGTTGTGGCCGTTCCCGAGTCCACAACGATGGCGGGGTGAGCAGTATCCTTCAATCGTCCCACGGCGAACGCGTTCAGCAGGCGATCGATTCCCACTCGGGACGGCAAGTCCACATCGACGGTCACAGGAATCTGCTGAAAGCTGCTGATCACCAGTGGGACATGCTGCTTGATCGGCCAGCGACGAAGAAGTTCATCTCTGACATCCGGATCGCTGCCGGCGACCACAATCTGAGTCACAGTCGAAGTCTCAAGAGAGTTCCACCATCGCAGAAACTCGATGGACAGATCACTCGTCTGATTGAGTACTCGCGCGACAATCGACTGAGCATCCACGAAACCAGTCATGCTGGGAGTGAAGATGCCGAACTTTGCGCGGGTGTTTCCGATGTCGATGGCGACGACTGCAGAATGAGACATGACGGCGGGGCTTACTTCTTGTCTTTTTCTTTGTCGCGCTGTGCTGCAAGTGCGATCCACTTTTCGGGATCTTCGTCGAAAGCCGCGCGGCAACCAGTGCAACAGACCCAGTAAGATCGCCCCTTGTAAGTCACTTCCATCGTTCCGAGTCCCTCGGAAATAATGCAGGCCTTTTCTGCATAGTCTGTATCGCTGGCGGCAAGACTCGTTCCTTCACGCTGAGTCGACACGGTATCAAAGCGATTGAAGGACGCCTGTCCTCGACGTTTGCCGACTTCCAGCAGGTAACGATTGTTTTCCTGTTGAGCAATCGCGAGCTGCCATTGTTCACCGTCTTCTCCACCTTTGTCCTCGACAAAGAGCAGCGTAAACACCTTATGGAGTTTGTCATCGCTGCCAACGACTTCATGAACCCGCTCGGAGTAATCACCGGTAAACGTGCGAGTCACGCCGCCGGCGTCGGTGGCGGACAGCAGAAACTTCTGAGAAGCCGTATCCCATGTCAGTCGGCCTGATTTCATGTACGGACTTTTGTCGCTGTTGATCACCAGGGCCGGTTGTTCGGGCTTGGTTCGAAGATCCCACACCCATTCATGCTGATCGACGGCCTTAAAGTTCTCATACTCGCGCCGTGTTGTGCCGCGCCACTGTCCCAGTAAGACCTGAAGCGGCTGCAGGTGGCTGATGACCGACTGGATCTGTTCCGTTGCTGACAGCTTCTTAGGGCTACCTTCGCTGGACTCTTTGCCTTTCCCCTTGAGCGCGCTGAGATTCAGCGGCTTGAATTCCACAGGCTCGTCATCCTTCGCAGCGGATGAGTCTTTTGCGACGTCACCCGATTTGGGCGAAGCGGGTGCACCGTTCGATGCGGCCGATGCTGGTGCTGCTTCGGCGGGAGTCGGTGCATCACCGTCACCGCATCCGGCGAGGCCCATCACAACCGCCGCAAAACAACCGAACAAACTTCGGCGACGACCACTGACCATCCCTCTTACAACGATCGATACTGTCTGACGCCCGGTAACCATGAAGTAATCTCACCCTGCTGACATGAACAAACGACTGTCAGGAAACGACGCGATCCTGAAAAATCATCGCTGGTAAATGGGCAAATACCCCTTGTCCAGCTGGAGCATGATGCAGTTCAGAGCGGTCACGTAGACTGTGCCGACCTGAGGATCCGCCCAGCCACCGCCGGACTGCATTTCTCGCAGGAGCTTTTCATTGAGTTCATCGCGGTACTTGTTCCATTCATCGCCACCCGTCCGGTAGACAACCTGGGCGAAATAGAAGTGCATGTAATGCCAGAACCCGTTGCTGGACGTCACTGGTTTGTCCGGCCAGACGTTGATACGACAGAAGTTCCGCATCCGCTGAGTCAGCTCGGTGTCATATTCACCGGAGTTGTACATGGCCGCGAGGGCTGCTGCTGTGATTGGAGCACGAGCGCCGCCGCCACGAATACTGTATTGAACACCGCCTTCTGCTGTTGTGCAGTCATCGATGTACTTTTTCGCTCGGTCGATGATTTCTTTCGAGACCGGAATGCCGGCATTACGACAGGCTCGCAGACCCTGGACCTGAGTAATGCAGGTCGAACCTTCGTCGAAATCGCTGCCTTCTTTGGCGGAAACGTAGCCCCATCCACCACGACTTGTCTGAGCATCCGCGCAGAACTGAACGGCACGAGTCAGCACGTCTCGCAGTTCTTCACGTCGCTGGATGTCTTCTTCTTCGCCGTAGACCTGACTGAGAAAGACCATCGAATAACCATGACCATAGGTGTAGTGATAATCTTCACGATACCCAATGAGCCCGTTCGGGCGACTCATCGAAAGCAGATAGTCCACTGCCAGGCGAATTGACTTTGCGTATCGTCCGGTCGTTGTGGTGGATCCTTCGGCCAGCATTGCGGTTCCGGCCAGCGCCGTCATGGCGACTCGATACTGGCCACCGTTGGCTTCCCAGTAGCCCTGTCGCTTTTGGAGCGTAACGAGGTAATCCAGAGACTGCTGTACGGCTGTGTCCAGCTCTTCTGCCCCGTGCACTTTCGGCGATTGCACGACAAACGTCAGGAGGGTCAGCCCCATCAAAGTGACGCGTGACAGTCGCGAAGAGAACACGCGGATGATTCTCCGGGCGATTGGCGAATGTGAATGTACAGCCATGATGGAGTACCCTGAGTATGTTCGTGTCGGCAAAGCGAAGGTGGTGGTCCCCTGTTCGGAGTCCCCGAAGTTTCTCAGCAGTCTCTCTCAAGAGCAAGCCCTGAAACACGTTTGTTGACTGTGTGCTGCAGGCAAACTGACAGGGTTTTGCCCGTTTTTGACCGTCCGTCGCTCGGCAATCCCCTGGGCATGGCTCAAAAGAAAGAACCTCGCGATGAGTTTCGCGAGGTTCTGACGGGCCAATAAGCACACCCAGTTGTTGTGACAAGCGTCAGCCTTTTGGAGGACTCAGGCGTACCAAAGCAACTCGGCTTGTGATGAATTGAGCGATCTCCTGACCTGAGGCAATTCCATCATCGGCATCAAACGACCAGTGAATGCCGAGGTAGATACGGCTGTATGCATTTTCGAAGATCGGTTCATCAATGTAGGTGTACCTGCGAGTCACCACAGGTCGGCGCGTTCCATCTCCATTCACGTTGATGCCGTTGAACTCGTCAGATGTGAACGTAAACGGAAGCTTCAGCGTTCCGTAGTAAGACGCTGTTGCATAAAGCGCAGCGGATCCGAAGCTGGCATGCCCTGATGAGTAGGCTGGGAACGGAGGCGTGAAGTTAACGCCGTCGCCAGCGCGATTGGTCGCCGGCGCACCCAGTGGTCTCCAGTTGCGATCGACAGTCGTGTCTGAGTTTCCGTCGACGTCAGCATTTCGAATTCCGATCACTGGTCGCCAGAATTCGTAATAGTACTTCGTGTACCAGCACTGGATGCCTGCATCCGCCATGGAAAGGTTGACCAGCAGAAACAGCGTCGCATTCGCTTCGACGGAATTCCTGCGACTGATCGCAATAGCTCGCACTACCTGATTGTACAGACGAGGCGGGGTGCCAAGGCCTGGCGTGCCGTCGTAGGCCCAGAAGATTCCTGTCGTCGTCTGCGCTGCTGTTCGTGCGGTTGGCGTCGTCTTTCCATCGCCTCCCAACAGCTTGACTTCGTTGAGCGCTGCCGCGTAGGCAGGTGAGTCGAGTGCCGGTGGCGGCGGAGAAAGCCATTGAGTCACATCTCCGATCACGAACGTATTCACAAAACCCCAGTGCGGAGCATGATAACCCTGGTTTGGATGCAGCGGGTCCGGTTGGTGGTATCCTGGAAGAATGTCCGGGGTATAGGGGAGACTCAGGTTGGAGTTATCATTGCGACGGGCGTCCAGAATCGCCTTGGCGACCCTGGTCCCCAGTTCAATGCCCTTCGTTCGAGGAACTCCGGCTGGGACACTCGCCATAGCATTCGTGTAAGCCGTGTTGAATCTGGCGACCTGCTGCGGATAGAGAGCCTTCAGAGTATCGCAGGCGGCTTTTGAGACGGCCGCTCGATAATCGGCGTTGGCGTAGCCAAACAGCTCTGTCAAATACGGTGTACGTCGGTGGTAAATGGAATTGTACGAATCGTACACCGCCGCTGACACAATCGCGAAGGCTCGTGAACATCGAGTCGGGCCGCCCTGATCCTGAATCAGCTGACGTGAGTCCTGAGCATTGGCATCCAGCATCACCTGGTTCCAGACCAGAACGATGTCGTTTGCCGGGTTGTACGCCTGAGCGGATGCTTCCTTCCATGAGAACAGTGACACACAAAGAACAGCAAAACAAACAATGGGACGCAGCATGAAGGGGGACCTCGACTGACGGATCGGTAAGCAGGACTCCGGCTGTTTGCCCCTTCTTCCGCTCGTAAAGACCGCGGGAGCGAATGGAGAAAACGAACTCAATCCTGCTACGCCGGTTTGAAAGATTGTGACACTCTGTTGCGAATTCAGACCAGGCCACATCGTTCAGCGTCTCTCCAGGGCAACGCAACCTTTTTCCTGACAAAAACCTCAGGGTCTCACAGACCCATGCCTGCTCGCATCGCAATTCGACTCCACCTGGGCGGACGCCGTTTGCCATGGCCTCGAAAGTTGCCAGCTGTCACAGGCGATTGAAGGCTCCATCTTCGGACGGTTTCCAAAGTCACGGGAGTTCGCCAGAATGTCACAACTGCGTCCCTGTGTGTTTCCCCCAGTCGCCTGCCGCTGAGAATGCTCCCGTGCCAGCAATTCCAAATGTCCGTGCGTTCGTCATCCTGTCCCTGATGCTTTTGGGTTTGGCCACGCCGCTGCATTCGATTCGCGCCGTGGCTGACGATGAGTGGCCGCAGTTTCGGGGGCCGGATGGTCAGGGACACAGTGATGCTGTTGGCCTCCCGACCACCTGGAGCGAAACTGAGCATGTCAGATGGAAGACATCGATTCCGGGGGAAGGTCATTCGTCACCAGTGATCTCTGGGAATCAGATCTGGCTGACGACGGCGATCACCAAAGAACTGTCGGCACAGGAACTGGAAGAACGGCTGAAGGCGATCAAAAACTCCCAGGGACTGCAATTGGCGGGTCGTCTGGACCTGCAAGCCATCTGCATTAATCGTGAAACCGGTGCCATTGAAAAGACCGTGCCGATCTTTTCGATCGATACGCCGGAAACGAAACACGCATTGAACAGCTATGCCTCGCCAACGCCCGTGATTTCCGGCAGTCTGGTATTTTGCCACTTTGGAACATACGGAACAGCGGCGATCGAACGCGATTCCGGCAAAGTGCTGTGGACGAATGACGCCCTGAAACTGGAACACCAGAACGGCCCTGGCAGCTCACCGATCGTCTGGGAAAATCTGGTCATCGTGCATCTCGACGGCACTGACACCCAGTCCATCGTCGCACTGAACCGCGACAATGGCGAAGTTGTCTGGCAGACAAAGCGATCAGGAGAAATGGACCCGACGCCTGAACTGAAGAAGGCGTACGGAACTCCATTGCTGGTGGAAGTGAATGACCGACCGCTGCTGATTTCACCCGCGGCCAATTGGGTCTACGGCTATGATGCTCGCGACGGAAAAGAGATCTGGAAAGCGGCTTACGGTCAGCTTGGATTCTCCACAGTTCCTCGCCCGGTGATCCAGGGCGATCGCGTCTACATTGCGACCAGCTATATGCAGTCGCGTCTTCTGGCCGTGCGATTCACGGGAGAGGGTGATGTGACCAGCAGTCATGTCGCATGGATGTCTGACAAACAGATTCCTCAGAAGCCATCGATGATCGTCGTCGGCTCGAATCTGTATTTCGTCAGCGACAAAGGAATTGCTCGTTGTCTCGACGCACTGACCGGTGAAGAAAAATGGTTTGCCCGGCTGCCTGGTGACTATTCGGCGTCACCATTGGCCGCTGAAGGACACCTGTACTTCTTCAACCAGGATGGAACATGCACTGTTCTGAAGGCGGGCGATTCGTTCCAGCAGGTGGCTCAGAACAAGCTGGATCATGGGTTTATGGCTTCGCCCGCGGTTGCAGGTTCAGCGTTGTTCCTGAGAACCGAAAAGGCGCTGTATCGCATCGAAGGCCGTTGAGGGAGTTTTGATCTGGCTCAATCGCTGGCTGGAAGGACCGAACTATGAACAGGGTCGCGCGTCGAAAGTTCCTTGTGCAGTCTGGTATTTCTGCCGCTTCAATCGCTGCTGCGAATGCCGGTGTCTTGTCGCATCCGCTCGAGGCCTGCCATTGGAGCAGCACCTCGTCACTGAGCATTGCACCATTCCGAGTGGATGTGACTCCGCCGATAGGACATGGGTGCTGCGGAGGCTGGATCAAGCCGATCGAAGCCGTGGATGATGCTCAGGAAGCGATCGGGTTCGTTCTTCTGGGGGCAGGAAAGCCCATCGTTGTCTGTGCCGTGGACTGGACCGGGATCCTGAATTCGGCGCACGTCAGGTGGCGACAGGCGATGGCGGATGCCGCGGGGACAACGGCGGATCGAGCTGCCGTGCAGTGTGTCCATCAGCACAACGCTCCGTTTGCCTGCCTGGATACGGAGAAACTGCTGACTGAACAGGGCGATCTGCCGCATACTCTGGATGTGAGCTTCTTTGAACGGTGCCTCGAGAAGATCCAGAAGGCCATTCAGGATGCCATTCCAAAGGCGGAGCCTGTCACGCACGTTGGGCGCGGTCAGGGGCGAGTCATCGAGGTGGCTTCCAATCGTCGCATCAACCTCGGGCCTGATGGTCGAGTTATCAGTATGCGAGGAAGCTCCTGCACCGATCCGGCTCTGCGAGCGATGACCGAGGGACTGGTGGATCCGTTCCTGAAGACGGTGGCGTTCTACAACGGGGACCGAAAACTTGTCTGCTGCCACTACTATGCGACACATCCGATGAGTTACTACGGTGATGGTCGGGCGACGAGCGACTTTGTCGGACTTGCTCGAAAGCAACGGCAGGCCGAGGAACCGCAGACGACTCACATTTACTTCACCGGCTGTGCTGGCAATGTGTCGGCCGGAAAGTACAACGACGGTTCAAAGGAAATGCGCCCGATTCTGACTCGGCGTATTTACGAAGGCATTGTTGCTGCCGACCGGGACCTGAAGAAAGATGCCGTTCAGAACGCGGAATGGAAGACGGCCGACCTTTTGCCGCAGGCTCGCAGTTCGCTGAACGCGGAAATGCTGGCCACAGCAATCGCAAATAAGAGCAATCCTGTTGTCGGTCGGAATCGGCCGGCCTTTGAGCTGGCATGGCTGCAGAGACTGGCACAAAAGACGCCAATTGTACTTAGTCGGCTTCGAGTTAACGACATTGATCTATTGCACCTGCCCGGTGAATGTTTCATCGAATATCAGCTGCGAGCCCAGCAGATTGGCAACGAGCGATTCGTCGCGACAGCAGCTTACGGCGACGGTGGCCCGTGGTACGTCCCGACGAAGGAAGCGTATCCTCAGGGCGGCTACGAAGTGAGTGTGGCGTTTTGCGAACCGACCGTCGACGACGAACTGACGGAGGGCATTAGGGCGATTCTTTAGGTGGGGCGGGATTGGGGCTGAAATAAGGCTCAGGATTAAGATTAAGGACGGGATTGAGGCAGACTCAGGAGCTGCAGGAGAGCATGGAGCACCCAGCTCGGTGCCGGGCCCAGTCAGGACGTTTCTGAGACAGGTGGTCTTTTTCGGGCTGATCATCGTAAGGCCGCTGGAGCACAGTCAAAAGCTCTTCGATCAATCCGTAATCCCCCTGTTCAGCACGGTCGATGGCCAGCTGAGCGAGGTAGTTTCTGAGCACATATTTTGGATTCACCCGAGCCATTCCTGAGCCGCGCTGGTCATCGGAGATGCCGAGCGTCTGGAGCGTGCGACGATATTCAAGAAGCCATTTCTTCAGTGTCTCACGGTATGCGTCATTGGCCTGTTCCGGGCGATACCAGGCCGTACCAAGTTCTTCGATTGCCGTAGACCAGTCGGCGGAAGAGGCTTCAGCATGCAGGCGGTCCAGCCGAACGGCGCCGAGTTTTCTGTAAAAGATCGTCATGTCGGTTTCGATGCTGCTGAGAATATCGAACAGCAATTCGGACAGATCTGGCAGGTTATCCGGCGTGACTCGCGGCAGGCCAAGCTTCGCATTCATCATGGCGGACACTTCAGCGTTGAAGTGCTGAGTGTACAAGTCGACTCCTGCCTGAAGCGGTTCGGTGCCGGGGAACACGGGAGCAAGAGCATTCGCCAGCTGAATCAGATTCCATAGCGCAATCTGAGGCTGCTGAGCAAAGGCGTAGCGACGACCGGACGCATCGGTCGTATTGGGCGTCCAGTCCGGATCGTAGTTTTCGAGCCAGCCGTACGGACCATAGTCGATCGTCAGACCCAGGATCGACATGTTATCCGTGTTCATGACGCCATGCACGAAGCCGACTCGCATCCAGTGCACAATCATCTCGGCCGTTCGTCGACACACTTCATGGAACCATCGTGTTCTTGTGTCGACAGACGATGGATCACTCCAGTGAAAATCATGAACGATTGTGTGATCGATCAGCTTCTGAAGAATCTCCAGTTCGCCTCGAGCCGTCAGAATCTGGAAGTTGCCAAATCGTGTGAATGACGGAGCGACTCGACAGACCACGGCACCTGGTTCACGCTGAGGATTTCCGTCGTAGAACATGTCACGCACGACGAGTTCACCGGTCGTGACCAGGCTGAGTGCTCGCGTGGTCGGCACGCCCAGCCAGTACATTGCTTCGCTGCAGAGAAACTCACGAACGGATGACCGAAGGACCGCGAGGCCATCCGCGGTGCGAGAATACGGAGTCGGGCCTGCTCCCTTGAGCTGCAGGGTCCAGTATTCTCCAGCGGGGTTTTTCAATTCGCCCAGATTGATGGCACGCCCATCGCCCAGTTGTCCGGCCCAGTTTCCAAACTGATGGCCGCCGTAACACATGGCAAACGGATCCATTCCATCGACCACGACATTTCCGCCCAAAACCTGAGCAATCTCCTGCGATGCCGAACCTGGGATCGCTGGCAGTCCCAGCCGCATCGCCATGTCGGCCGACCAGCCGATGAGCTTTGGTGAAGTCACAGGCGTCGGGCGAACGCGAGAATAACACGCACCGCGCACCGGCCGCCGACGATTGGTCAGGTCCGGATCGCCGGGGAGTTCCCGAGTGAACCGGTTATCAAACTTCAGGCTGGAAAATACTGATGCCATGGACTCGATCCTCTCCCGTCACAACAGCACTTTCACAACGTCCGCGAACGGATTTTGACTGAAGAAGCCGGTCTTCAGCCGTTGGCAACAACGGCCAGAACGTCCGGCAGGACCTCCAGCACTCGATCGATCTCAGCATCGGTGCCGATGGTGATGCGAAGTCCATCAAGCAATGAACCATCAGGATTGCCATCCGGGAATCGCATGTATCGAACCAGGATCTTTCGTTCCTTCAGCTGCTCATAGATCTCACGATGCCGACCTGTCGGATGCGTCACCCAAAGGAAATTCGCTTCGCTCGGATGGACAAGGAAACCTGCGGTGGCAAGGGATACGGCCAGTCGCTGCCTTGTCGCAAGAATCTTCTGGCGATTCATTTCCATCCACGCCTGATCTTCCAGCGCCGCGGTTGCGGCAGCAATGGAAACGGCGTCACAGTTATAGCTGTCTTTGACCTTTCGCATACCATCGATCAGGTCGGGATGAGCAACCGCGAAACCAAATCGAATCCCCGCGAGACTGTAAGACTTGCTGAATGTTCGAGTGACGATGATGCGATTGTCAAAACGGGTGTCTCGCAGGAGTTCTCCGCGATGAGGCTTCGAGCAGAAATCTCCGTAAGCTTCGTCGAGTACCAGGACTCCTCGTTCAGGAAGCAACTCCGTCAGCTGATCGGCGGACCACAATGTGCCGGTCGGAGAATTCGGATTTGGCACGTAGAAGATGCGAAGTGAGCGTCGCAGTTCAGCTGCCTGCGATTTATCCCATTGCCATTGGGAATTGAGTTTCAACCGAACCACACCGCAGTCCTGAATCTGCGCCAGTGATTCGTAGAGCACGTAGCTGGGGTACGGATAGCCGATCGACTGCCCAGCGTCGCAGAATGATCGCGTGATGATCGTCAGGTTCTCGTCGCTGCCGTTTGCCGGGAGGATCCACTCCGGTTCGACGTTGAACAAAGCCGCAGCCGTCTTTCGAAATGCGGTTGCGTGAGGATCCGGATAAATGTTCAGTCGCCCCTCGGCCGTGCGACGAATCGCGTCGACAACTCGAGGCGAAGGCGGATACGGATTCTCGTTGGTGTTCAGCTTGACCCAGCCGGTTTCCTGTGGCTGTTCACCCGGCGCGTAGCCAGCCATGCGTTCAATGGCAGGTCGAAAGACGGACATACGAAACTCAAACTCGATGGGACAGTGTGCAGTATTCAGGGAATGACACCGGGTGCGGAGTGTGAGTTCTGCCAGAAGCCGCGACAAATCCAAGTTCGCCGAATCCCTGATTCCGCACGATTTTCCTGTGAGCACAAAACGGTCATTGATCGGAAACCAAAAGAAAAACGCCCGGCTTAATGTCCGGGCGTTCTGTGAATTTCGAAGTCTCAAACCTCTGGATTATTTGAGGTTCGGACCGGCATCGGGCTGTGGAACGACTGGCTTGGCGGCATCCACACTTGTTCCGGCACAGTCACCAGAAGCACAGCTGGATCCAGCGAAACCAGGGGCACACAGCGAAGAACAGCAGGTTGTTTCAGGCACCAGAATGCATCGGGTATACGGAACCTGCTTCATCACCTGGCGAGCGACCATGCGTGTGCATGTCTGCTGAACTTCACGAGGAACCAGCCTGCAGACTCGGCGAGTCGAGGTGTAAGGAACCTGGCGATTGACACAGTAAGGAACCTTGCGAGTGCAGGTTTCGCTGACCATCTTGCAGACACTGTATGGGATTTCTCGAGTCTTCTGCTCGGTCACCATGCGGCAGACCTGATACGGGATCTGCTGAGTCTTCGTTTCGCACTCCATGCGACAGACTTTGTATGGAATCTGCTGAACCACTTCCTTTGCGACCATCCGTGTCACCGTGACCGGAATGTTCTTCACCACGACTTCAGGAACATATCGAGTGACCTGAACGGGGCAGTTTTGCTTGACGACCTGAGGAACCATCACGGTGTACGGAATCTGTTCCTGCACAACCTGCGGGCACCAGACCCGTCGACAAACCTGACGAGGAGGACACTGGACCATGCACACCTGCGGGCCGCATGGACCAGGAACAACTCGACGCATCACCGGGCCGGGAATGCACTGAGTCTGCGTCACCCATCGTCCGACGTTTCGCTGCACACAGCGAGTTCGGGTTTCAGGTCGCATGACGGTGTAACATCGTTCCTGATTCACAGTTTCCGTCACACACTTCATCACGGTCTGACGGCATTCTCGCTGAATTGTCTCACAGACCGGCTGTTGAACCGTGTACCGACATTCGCGAACACGCTCTTCCCAGACCGGACGCTGAACGGTGTAGTTGCACGTCTGATACCGAGTTTCAACCACGGGGCGCTGGACGCAGTAAACTTCCTGACGCACCGCGGTTTCTGTGACCGGCTTGCAAACCGTGTACTGCTCTTCGCGGTAGGCTGTCTCTGTCACCGTTCGGTAACAGGTCTGTTCCACGTTCTCATACACATTTTCGTAGACCGTTCGAGTCGACGTGTATTCCTGTGGTTCGTACACAGTTTCACACACGGTGCGATAGCAGGTTTCCGTAGCAACCTTGCATGTCGTGTAACATGTCGGCTGAGGACATGCGACGACGGGGTAACACGGATACGACGCAATTCCACACAAACCCGCCTGGACGGAACCTTCCATCACAGTGATTATCGCCACTGCTGCAAGCCAAGTTCGCCAACGCATTTCTACACTCCAAAATGCAGACTGACCGAAGCCCCTTCCGTGTCCAAACAAAAAGGGCTACCACGAAATCGTGTTCGATTCACCTTACCCATGCCGAACAACCGGACTCAAAGAGAAAGCTTGTCCATTCTGGTTTTCTAAGGCGAAACCCAGGTGAGATCCGGCTGGATAAGAAGCATATCCCGCAGCGTCAGCGAATCCTGCGGTGAATAAAGAGTCTGCGCAGATTGGTCGGTGACCGTCGGCAACACCTCGCGCATTTCGCTACCTTGCGCGAATTCGCTGGATTGAAGAAGACGGTTCGCAACAGTTGTTGCGTTCAGGCAACAGCGCCACCCTTTAATTCCCCTTACTCCCCTTGTTCCTCTGATTCCCATTCTTCCCATTCAGGCAATCACGCAAATGCACCAGGGCGGCGCGAAAGAGGGCCACCTTCGAGCTGGTGATCACGCGGGGGCCAGGCCTTTTCGGACGATCAGGTCATCCAGCTCGGACTTCAGCTTTGGCAGGATCTGGTCATACGGAAACGCGCCCAGCGCTTCGCGTCCTCGCTTCAGGTTCACATGAGTCGGGCCGCACCAGAGTCCGAGGTCGGCATCATCGGTCTCGCCCGGTCCATTCACTCGACAGCCCATCACGGCGATCGTGATTTTGTACTGTTCGGCATAACGAGTCATCTCGCGAACCTGTTCAGCAAGTTCCACGAACGCTTCGTTTTCGACGCGCGAACAACTTGGGCAGCTGATGATGTTCAGTGTCTTTAACCCGTAGTCGACAAAGCTGCGCACTCGGCCTACCGCAATGTCAGCCAGGATCTGACGGCCGGCCGCAATCTCCTCGGCCTTGCGATTGTTAGGCACCGTCAGTGAAACGCGAATCGTGTCACCGATTCCGCGGCTAATCAGCTGCTCGAAGGCAACACGAGTCTTGATGATGCCATCAGGCGGCATCCCGGCTTCTGTCACACCCAGGTGCAATGGGACATCCGGGCGTTTTTCAGCAAACCGACGATTGACTTCAATGACCTTGGCCGGGTCGGAATCTTTCAGCGAAACGCAGTAACGGTGAAAACCGAGCTCATCCAGCACATCGCAATGCTCCCAGGCGCTGTCGAGCATCGGCGAGATGGAGTCGTGTTCGTCGTACCGCGACTTCACATCCGGGTCGACCGACCCGCAGTTGACACCAATCCGCATGGCACAATCGTTGTCGCGGGCCACCTGAACGAGGTACTTCACCTTGTCCTGCCACGGGCGCGTCCGTTCGTGGTGATAGAGGTGCCCCGGGTTGTAGCGAATCTTGTCAACGTAAGGCGCAATGACCTCGGCCAGCCGATAGTTCTCCTGCAGGTCCACAGAGAGATTTCCTGTGACCTGCTTTCGAATCTCCATCAATGCTTCGGCATCTTTCTGGCTGTCGATCGCAACTCGGACCACATCAGCCCCCGCCGCGACAAGGTCCTGAATCTGTCGCACCGTGGCGTCGATGTCCTGAGTTTTTGTCGCGGTCATACTCTGGACAGCGATCGGCGCGTTGCCACCGATTGCAGTGTTTCCAACGGCGACACGTCGAGTCGGATTGCGAACGATTTCCATGGTTTTCTCAGTGGACATTTTCAGATTCTGCGATGTCAGGCGTCGGCCTGGCTGTTGCTTACGTCGGCGGGATCGTAGTAGGCGGGCAAAGAATCGCCAACTTTCAAATTTCCTATGTTCTGACCGCAGGAATGGTGCCTTCTTCACGGCAAAAGCTGCCAGTGTCGGCAAGTGAGCGATATTCGCTTTGCCAGGCCAGTCTCAGAGAAAATTCTGAACGACCCACCATGCGAGACCCGCAATCACTGCCAAAACGACCAGGCTGATCAGTAGTCTCGAAAGCAGCTTTTTCCGGCGCTGTTCTTCGGCGACGCTGATGATCCGGAGTCCCGTCTTGCCGCCGAACGTCAGCACCGTGCCATGCTGAAGCACGCAATAGCCCTCGGGCCTGCCATTCACGTAGGTCGGGAACCGACGAGATTCCTGGCGAAACTGCCAGACCTGACCGTCGTATTCAATCCAGCATTGGATCGCGTCGGCCTTTTCTTCCTGAATGCGAACGTCCGTCGTTCCGGTCCCCACGGAATTTTTGGTCTTCACCAGCGGCTGTCGCTGCTTTTTCCTCCCCAGAACTTCGATACGCCAGCCTGCCGGCGCCGGGCCCTTGTGGACCACTCGACGCACCGGAGCCGTTGACGACGAACCTCGATCCGGCCTGGATGGTTCCCGCGAATGTGTTCGAATCGCGGGCGTGTCCGCCTGAGCAAAGCTGTCTGTCACACCCAGGTCATGGCTTTCGGCCGCCAGCCAGCCGGAAGCCGAAGTGATCGATGACTTTGGTGCCACGGTTTTGCGGCCAGCCGCTTCCGACTTGGCTTTTGCCTGCTTGGCTCGCAACGTGATCAGTTCACGAAAATCGAACTGGACATTCTTTCGTTTTGCAAACGGTCTCAGCGCGTCTGCAACTTCTGCCGCGGACTGGTATCGCTGGGCAGGATCTTTTTGCATCATCTTCAGGATGATGGCACCGACTTCCTGCGGGATCTCGGGACGCAGCTCGCAGACATTGCGAGGATTCTTCGTTCGCTGAGCTTCCAGCTTGGCTTTGTTCGTCTTCTCCGGGAACGGAACATGTGCGGTCAACGCAACATACAGTGTCGCGCCAAGACTGTAGATGTCAGCGCGAGCATCGATGTTTCGACTGTCGAGCGACTGTTCGGGGGAAATGTAGTCCGGTGTTCCCAGGCAGTCATGCCCGAAGACCATTGAGAGCGAGAACTCATCGTCGCTGACATCGCTGATCATCGCGAGGCCAAAGTCCAGAATTCTTGCCACGCCGTTTGGCTCGATCAGGAAGTTGGCCGGCTTGATATCTCGATGAATGATGCCCTGCCGATGAGCAACGTCGAGGGCTTCGGCGATCTGCATTCCCACATCACACGCCATGGAATACTTGAGCGGTCCATGCAGAGCCACCAGCTCATGAAGACTGATGCCACGCACCAGTTCCATGACCAGATAGTGAACTGCACCCGTCGAGTCCAGGCGAAATGTCTTGATGATGTTGGGGTGGTCGAGCCGCATGCCAGCGGCGGCTTCCAGTTTCATGCGAGCCAGCATGCCGGCATCCAGCGCATGTTCGGCAGACATCACCTTGAGAGCAACCTTGCGCTCTTCATTCGGGTCCTCTGCGATGAAAACACAGCCCATCCCGCCGAATCCAAGGACTTCGCGAATCCGATAGCCGTCAATCACCAGACCGCGATAGCGTCCTTCCAGCAGACGTTCGGCCTGGAACGGTGTCAGTACTCGCTCACGCACCAGAGTACGAGCGGCGGCTTCGGCGGTTGTCTCCGATGAGATCTTGAGTTTGTCCTGAATGCGCTGCGCACGTTCTGCGGTGACCAGTCCGCTCTTTTCGAGCAGGTCGAAGAACTCACTGGCTGCCGTGGGGGCCTGCATGGACGGATCCGGTCGAAGAACAACAAATGATGTCTACTTGTGAGTAACGATGTGATCGGCGAAGTCCGTCAGGGTATCAAGCAGGGAATTCCCGGAAAACCATTCTTCAGTTTTTTGATCTCGAAATCACTGAGCCAAAAAGGCACACTTCGGCGACCGCTGCGCTCGTTCGAGCGGAAGACCACGAAAATGGGTGGTTTCGTGAGCAGATCACCTGGAAACTCACCGTGTCTTCCGCAGGCCTTCCTCAGAGCGTCTGGCACCTGGTTTTGGTGTCCCCCGGCAAGCGGACAGAAGATGCTCAGGATGACCTGCGGTCGGCGAAAAACGTCAGGGAACGCCTGGCAACGAGCCCGCAGGCACTTCTGGATCACGGGCTTTTTGTCCCATTGAGGCTTCAGGGCTGCCGATTTTCCGTCCAGATGCTGGCAATGTCCGTACACCTGCAGTTGCAGAATGCCATCAATTTCGGCGGTTGGGATGATGCCGCAAGTCGACGCTGCGACACTGAAAAGATGGCAGAATGTCAACAGCCCGTCATCGGCGACATTTTCTCCCGGAAGGGGTGCGACACTTGCCGACAATTGTGAGTCAGGGGGTTGGCAAACTGCTGGAAGGTCTCACGATATCACTGAAACCACAAAAGTGTTTGCTGCCTGATCTCGTTCAGGTTGTCGTCGGGCAGACCACATGGAAGCACTCTCAAGGACCAGGGCGGAATTGCTGCCAAAGGAACCAGGATCTGTGAACTCGTTGCCGTGTGTCTCAGTTGTGATTCCTGTTTACAACGCCGGTCTTCCGCTGAAGGAAGCCATCGACAGCGCACTCAGCCAGGAACACGTTCAAGTCGAAGTGCTGGTGGTTGACGACGGATCAACTTGCGCTGTGACTCGACAGATTCTTGCTGACTACGGCGACCGCATTCGCTGCTTTTCACAAAAGAACTCCGGCCCTGCGGCCGCTCGTAATCTTGGCGTTCAGAACGCATCCCACGAATGGATCGCATTCCTCGACCAGGATGACATCTGGCTTCCGGGGAAACTGCAAAAGCAAATGGCTGTCGCAGAACAGACTGGCGCCGACGTGGTCTACACGAATGCTCGCAACTTCGGAGAACTGGAACGAGTTGCCGAGCTGCGCTGCGACCCTGCTCAGATGCCCAGCGGAGACGTGTTCGAATCACTGTTGCTGGATAACGTGCTGACGATGGCAGGCGTGATGATTCGCCGCTCGACGTTTATCGCAGCCGGCTGCTTCCGCCCCGAATTCGCAGGCGTCGACGACTGGGACATGTGGCTGAAAGTCAGTGCGGCCGGGGCGAAGTTCGAAGCCATTCCGGAAGCCCTGATTCTCTACCGCTGGCACTCAGGATCGCTGTCGAAGCGGCACCATCAGATGAAGGATCTTCGGGAAAAGGTACTGGCGGAAGCTCTGAATTCGCCGCGAGGCAGACAGGTGCCATGGAGGCTGCGTCGGAAGGCTCTGGCCAGAGTTCGCAGTACCTCGGCATGGTTCATTGCCGAGAAAGAACCCATGCAGGCCGCCGTCTGGTATGCCCAGTCCATTGCCTATTGGCCCCTGGAAATGAACTCCTGGAAGGGCTTTGTGAAGTCCTGCCTGCGTCGTGCGTAAAGACCCACTGTAAAGACCCACTGTCGAGCAACTGTCCTCAGTTGCTCCCGCTCCCTTGTAGCCCCTCTGGCGCCCTTTCCCCCCCCGGCGAACTCCTCCGCCCCTCGTTCCCCACATTCCGCGAAATCTCAGCGCCGGATCCAGAACGCTGCGCAAGCAGTCGGTCTTTTTCCCTGTTTCAGGGCGATTTTTTGACCCTTTGCCCTGAGGGGGCATTTGGCGTTATCCTGCGACTCCGTTGAATTTACTCAGGTAGTCTCGCTGGCCCTTTGCATCGCAATTTCTGAATCATGTCAGTACTGCTCCAGGTGACCGACGCGGTCAAAAGTTATGGCGACCAGATGCTTCTGGATGAAGCCAATGTGACGCTGTATGAAAACGTCAAAGTGGGTTTTGTCGGCCGAAACGGCGCCGGCAAATCGACGTTTCTGCGAGTCCTTCTGGGCGAAGAAGAACTGGACAGCGGCTCGGTTTCGCGCTCACCGCACCTGCGAGTCGGCTATTTGCGACAGCATGATCCGTTTCAGGAAGGCGAATCGGCTCTGGACTTCCTGATTCGTGACAGCGGCCAGCCTGACTGGAAGTGCGGAGAAGTCGCAGCCGAATTCGAACTGAAGGGAGATTATCTCAACGGTCCTGTTAAGCGACTGTCCGGCGGCTGGCAGACTCGAGTGAAGCTTGCGGCGCTTCTGCTGCACGACCCGAATCTTCTGATGCTGGACGAACCGACAAACTTCCTGGACCTGCGTACTCAGATTCTTCTCGAGCACTTCCTGAAGCATTTTCCGGCCGCGTGCCTCGTCGTTTCGCACGACCGTGAATTTCTGACATCCACGTGTACTCACACGCTGGAACTGAATCGCGGTCGACTGACGATGTACACCGGAAAGATCGGTGCGTACCTCGATCATCTCGAACAGGAAAAAGTGCGTGCAGAACGAACCAACGCGGCAGTTCTGGCGAAGCAAAAGCAGCTTCAGAGATTTATCGACAAGAACAAGGCTAAGCCGACGGGAGCAAGCCAGGCACGTTCCAAACAAAAGCAGCTGGATCGTTTGACGCTGGAAGAAATTGAAGTCGATCTTCCAACGGCACATATTCGAGCCCCCATTGTGGAGCCTCGTCAGGGGCCGTGCGTTCGATGTCTTGACCTTGCGATCGGCTATGACGGTAAGGCGGTTGTTTCCGGCGTTGACGTAGAAATCGAACATCAGCAGCGAGCTGCGATCGTTGGTGATAACGGCCAGGGAAAAACAACGCTGCTGCGAACTCTGGTGGAATCACTGAAGCCCGTGGCCGGAAAGGTCAAATGGGGCTACGGCTGTGAAATCGGCGTGTATGCTCAGCACGTTTACACGACACTGCCTCAGGATCAGACGGTTCTGGAGTATCTGGAGTACAAGGCCAAGCCTGGCTCGACGACTCAGGATTGCCTGGCGGTTGCGGGATCGTTGCTGTTTCGAGGTGGCCACACAAAGAAGCCGATTCGCGTTCTCTCCGGAGGCGAACGTGCTCGTTTGTGTATGGCAGGGCTTCTGCTTGGCACGTACAACATTCTGGTGCTTGACGAACCAGGTAACCACCTCGACGTCGAAACGGTGGAATCACTCGCCGAAGCACTTCTGGCCTACAAGGGCACGGTACTGTTTACGAGCCACGACCGACATTTCGTTCGCCGCATTGCAACAAACATCATCGAAGTTCGTGATGGCAAGGTGCGAAACTATTCCGGATCGTATGACGACTACCTGTACTATGTGAACAAGGAAATCGAAGACGGCGAACGAGAACGAGCCAACAGCCGGATGTCTCAGCCTCCGGCAGGCAAAGGGGCGACCAAAGTCGAAAAGCCTTCGGCCGGAAAAGACATCCACCAGCAACGCAAGACGCTTCGAAACCTCGAAAAGACGATCTCCCGACTCGACGAGCAGAAGAAGGCTCTGAATGCGGAAATGCTGAAAACCTCCGATGCCAAAAAGGCGATGGAACTGCACGTCCAGATCGAAGCCGTGACGAAGGAGCTGACAGAAACCGAAGAACGCTGGTGTGAACTCCAGCAGGAACTGGGCGAATGGTGATCAACACCGGACGGCAAGTTTCAGACGGAACGCCTACGTTTGTTCAGTAGTCACGCGGTGCTGTGACTGTCAGAACTTCGTAAGGGGCGTTGCTTTTGCTCGAAATCTGGAGAAAATGGGAAACAAATTTCGAGCAAAAATGGTTCAGTCAGAAGTCCAACGCTGGGATTGGCGTGTGCACTTACAGGGTCGGCCCGGATGTTGGGCTTGGCTGGAAAGTTGTGTGCCGGTCGCCTGAGTTGTGTCTGACAGCCCGAGAATCAGCGGTTTGCTGGGCTCGGCGGTAATCAATGCCATCCGGAGTTTCCCACTGTGCTGTATTACCGCCTGATTTTCACGACAGCGCTGCTTCTTGGCTGCCTTCCGGCCGTTTCGTCTGGGCAGGAACCGGTTGCGGTTCCCGTTACGACACCCGTGGCCGAGTTGAAGATTCAGGATGGCACGGTCGTCACGCCTGCCATTGTGCCGGCAACCACGGCTCAGGCGGCACCTGCGACAGCGGAAGGAACGCCTGCCACACAGACTCCAGCGACGACAGAGACAAAACCGGAAGAGGCGGCCGGCGCGGCTGGCGCAGTGAAGCGACCACCGGCCGAGAAGTATGTTCCGCAGCCCATCGATCGTGAGATCCGCAAGAACGCGGACGGCAAAGTCACATTCAACATCGTCGGTCAACCGTGGGAGCCCGTGCTGCAATGGCTCTCAGACGCGTCCGCTTTGTCGCTCGACTGGCAGGAGCTTCCTGGTGATTCGCTGAACCTGATCACAACGCGCGATTACACTCTCGAAGAAGCTCGCGATCTTATCAATCGACATCTTCTGATGCGCGGTTTCACGATGATTGTCAACGGGGAAATCATGTCGATCGTTCGAACGAAGGACATCAACCCGGCAATCGTGCGTCGCGTGACTCCGGCGGAACTGGAAAAACTCCCGGACCACACAATCTGCAAAGTCTCATTCGATCTCGACTGGCTGATCGCTGATGAAGCGGTTGAAGAATTGAAACCGATGCTCAGTTCAGCGGGACAGATTCACAAGCTGAGCCGAACAAATCGACTTGAGGTCATTGATACGGCTGTCAGCCTGAGGCAACTCTGGGAGTTGCTGGAAGCGGAACAGTCAGACCAGGGCGAAGAGCAGCTGGTGCAGGCGTTTCGTCTGAAGTACCGCCGAGCCGAAGACGTGATTCGCATGCTTCGCGATCTCCTCAAGATCCAGGACCCCTCCGGCGTTCCTGCCGAAGGAATGCAGGGAATGGATCCGAACATGGTCATGCAGATGATGCAGCAAATGCAGCAGGCGATGCAGCAGGCCGCTGCTCAGCCGGGGGCAGCTGGCGGTCAGGGACGTCAGAAAGTGGAAACTCGCCTTGTTCTGAACCAGAAGGAGAACATGATCCTGGCTCAGGCGGCTCCCGATCAGATGGCTGTGATTCGCAAGGCGATCGAGCAGATTGATGTCGAAGCGGAAGCCGGCTCAACACTCCTGCAGAACATCAATCGAATGAAGGTCTATCGACTGGAGTCTGTTGATCCTCAGACGCTCACCGATCTTCTTCAGCAGCTGGGAGACCTGGACCCCGGCACTGTGCTGAAGGTCGACAAGAAGAAGCGTTCCATTATTGCATGGGCCACGTTTGCGGATCATCTCACGATTACGACCCTCGTGGATAAGCTGGATCAATCCTCTCGGGAAATCGAAGTCGTGACTCTGCGCCGGCTGGATGCTGAGTACGTGGCTGGAACGATTCGAGTTCTGATGGGGCATCTGGATAACGAAGAAGATGACAGTCAGAATCGATCTCGCTATGGCTTCTTCGACTTCGGCATGATGATGCAGCAGGCTCCCGAGGAACCAAAGTTTCGAGTCGAAGCGGACATCGAGAATAACCGACTACTGGTCTTTGCCAATTCGATTGAAATGGAGGAGATTCGCAATCTGCTGGTGAAGCTTGGTGAACTCCCGGATCCAAATGCCGCTGATGAGGGGCTTCGAGTCTTCGAGATTGCTCCTGACGAAGATCTGAAGGAGATGCAGCAGCGGATCCGTCAGTTTTGGAAGCGAGGCAATCAACTCGAGTTTGACTTTCCGGAACCACCGGCCCAGGAACCCGCGCCGGCTGATGCTCCTGATGATTCGCCTTCGCAGACCGACAGCGAATCCGAACCGCGTTTCCGATCGATTGTGTCTCGACGCCCTGATGAACCAGCGAGTCCTCCTTCACGCCGAGTTCGCATCTGGAACGGTCGTCGGACTCCGACACCAGCGGAACGCCGATTTGATGAGTTCGCCCAGGCTCAGCCGAAACGGGCACTGAAGACACGATCCGGTGATGCTGAGTCTCAGTCGGATGAATCTGCGGCGAATGAGTTCGATGGACGACGACTGACCAGCGTGACTCGCCAGACAGTGCAAGATGAAGCGGAGCCGGTTGCTCGCCGTAAGTTGAGCGATCCATCGAGTGACGCAAAAGGTCCGTTCCGTGAAGCGGGCCCGACGAGTGAAGATTCCGTGAAACTCTCACTGACTCCCGATGGCAAGTTGATTGTCAGCAGCAGCGACCCGGAAGCACTTGCCGAGATGGAGACGATTCTCCTTCAGCTCGCACAGCCTCGACGGAACTACAAACTCTTTCGTCTGAAGTATGCGACACCGTCGTGGGTGGCGTTGAATCTGAAGGACTTTTTCAAAGCGGACGAACAGACAAAAACGTCGCTTGACTACGATCCATTCTGGGGGCTTGTGCCAGCTCAGAAGAAGACTCGAGGCAAGGCAACCCTTGGCCAGCGACGTCAGCCACAGTTCATCTCCGATAACTTCACAAGCACGATTCTTGTCCGAGATGCGGACGCTCGTCAGCTGACGACGATCGAAGAACTTATCGCGATCTATGATGTTCCGGAACCGGCAGACAGCCGATCAATGCGAGAAACGACGATCTTCCGCCTGAAGAATGCTCGTGCTTCTGTCGTGGCCGCCGCAATCAAGGATGTATTCCGAGATCTGCTCAGTTCAAATGACAAAGCTCTCGAGTCAAACGACAAGAGTCAGCGACCATCCAGCAGCGGCCTTGTGACCTTCCTGCCAGGTTCCGGAAAGAAGGATGGCGAAGACGAAGAAGAACCAATCCGGTTCAAAGGCCTGCTGTCGATCGGCATAGATGATACATCCAATACACTGATTATCTCCTCCGCCGGATCGCTCATGGAAACCGTGGCCGAACTTGTGGAAGCACTGGACGAAGCCGCCGATACTTCATCGGTTGTTCAAGTACTGAAGGTCGACAAGTCTGTGGACGTGCAGTTGATTGAAGAGCGACTTCGCAAGCTGATGGAAACTCAGCTTGGACAAAAACCTGGCCAGCAGCCCGGACAGGGAGTTCCGCCCGGACAACCTGGTCAGCCAGGCGTTGAAGGTGCATCGGCCGTTCCCGGCGAAGTTGCTCCAGTCGTCGTCCCGAATTAACCAGGGCAGTCACAACACGCAGGAATCTCAAGCGTCAGGAAACCCTACGCCAGCAGTGACTGTCGAAGATGCGCCAGTTCCTGTTCGACGGTCGTCTCCGGGCCGATCGTTTCTGCGATCTCGGATCGGAGCAGCTCGCGGAATCTCTCGCGAAGACGATGAATCGCTACTCGCAAGGCGCCTTCCGTCATCCCAAGTTCCCGGGCAATCCTGGCTTCAGAATCGCCGTTCACCGTTCCATTCAGCCAGGGGCGACATCGCTCGAATAACTCCGCTTTGCCGCGCTGCTGGTAGTCGGCGGCCAGACGATCCATCACGTGACCAAGAAGAGTCAGAGCCCATTCCTTTTCGAACGCGGCTTCCGCAGGAGTACTTTCGCTGCGAGTCGAACACAGTTGTTCGGCTGCTTCGAAATCGAACGCCAGTTTTTGCAGGTGCCCTCCCTGCTTCTGAGTATTCTCCTTCCGATACTCCTGAGCCAGGAATCGCTGGAACAAAGTCAGTAGGAACGTTCTGAAACGGCCTCGATCCGGATCGGCAGAATCCAGAAACGACTTTTCGATCACAGCTGCGAAGAAACCCTGAGTCAGGTCGGCGGCATCTTCCGGCGACTTTCCTCGTCGCCGCGCGTAGACGTAAAGTGGATGCCAGTACGACTGGCACAACGCGGCCAGGGCGCGTGACGCTTCCTGGGCTTCGGGCTGACCGGCAGCAAGCACAAGGCTCCATTGAGTCGTCACAAAACGTCCCGAAGGGTCCGACATAACTTGAGTTCTCGAGTCTTGAATCTGACGGCGTTCCGTGTCTCAAAACGTTCGCTGCCAATCATGCTCCGCAAACCATTGCCATTTTGCAATCGCCAGTACATTTGCACGGGCCCATTCACGAGCCAGTTCCAGCAGAACCTTGTCCCGAAGGATTCACCGGACGACTCGCGCCGATCTGCGACATCGTTCCTTCACACAGTTGCCCGAACCGCGATTCCAGCCTGGCCTTTCGCACGAAGTGAGGAAAACTTGCCTGCTAATCGACTGGAACAGGAAATTTTTGCAACGGGCGTGCCGTAACGTCCCGGAAAACTCGTTTCCCCGGTAAGGCGAATGGCCTTGATGCGACGTCGAATGGAAGTGGGTCGGAACCAGAACGAAGCCTCAAATCACGGGAACCTTAGGAAACTGCAAGTCGTCCTGATTCTAGGGCCTGAACTCTTCCTGAACTCAGTGGTTCGACTCGCTCTAAACAGAACTGTGTACTAGACTTCCCGCGTCTGATCACTGGCGCCCCGGTCGTCCACCGGGTTGTTGAGATCGGACGGCAAACCAAACCATGATCGAACTTCCATTCGGATTGCGAATCTCTGGGACGTGATCCAAAAACGTCCAGCCAACCAGCAACCTGAGAAGAGCCGGAAACCATGTCGCTTCCAACTTGTCCATCCTGCGGTCAATCAGTGCTTGAGGACAATGCTGTCGACTGTCCTTTCTGTGGGGCAGCGATGGATGGATCTCGCGGGTCGACACATATTCCCAGGGCCAAGGGCAATCCCGGACAGATGCGTCCCGGACAGAGAAAGCCAGTTGAGAAGCCGCCAGAGCCTGTTCGTCCCGGAGCATCGGCAGCGCCTTCACCATCCGCTTCGACTCCGGAGAAGCCGGTCTCAAAGCCAGCGATGGGAACTCGAGTCACCAAGACGGTTGTTGACGAGGACGATCCATTTGGCATTGGGGCATCAAACGCGGCTCAGGCCATTCAGGCATCTTTGCGACCGGACAAAACCAGACTGCTGAAAGTCGTTTGCCCGATGTGCGAACAGACGGGGTTCGTGCCAAAGTCCGCAATGGGCAAAAGCGTCAAATGCGCGAATGAAAAATGCATGGTCCCGATCTTTACGGCGACGGATCCCTCGGAGAAGCCTGCTGAAAAGAAAACGACTCGCGTTGCCGATCAGGCCGCTTCTGACGCGGCGATGTCTGCCAAGACGCCAAAGAAGCGTAATCCGATCTTGTTCTATGCCATCGGTGGTGCAGTGCTTCTTGGGCTGACTGCGCTGGTCGTCACCATCTTCAACAACAAGTCCAATGAGCCGACTCAGCAGCCTGGTGTTGACATCAGCAAGTTTGCTCAGATGGCGGAAGATGAAGAAAAGCAGAAGCTGGTGGCGGCCGCCGCTGCTGCCGTTGTGGCTCCTCCAAAGCCCGAAGAAATCGTTCTGGGATATGCCAAAAAGATGATTACTCTGTCGCGCCAGTCGGGACTGCGTGACAAAGCTCTGCCTCGC
Organism: uncultured Chitinophaga sp.; assembly: GCA_964538835.1. Taxonomy (GTDB): domain Bacteria; phylum Planctomycetota; class Planctomycetia; order Planctomycetales; family Planctomycetaceae; genus SXXK01. Next base: position 75,034 of record CAZIGZ010000009.1, read on the forward strand.
CGCCTGACAAGCGATCTTCTGCTCAGGATCAATCAGGCTTCAGAAGCCAATAATGAATTCACACAGTTGCTGGCTGTCGACCGTGACAGAACCTTCTATCGAATGCTTCCGCACCTTTCGGCTTACTGGCGAGCAATCGCAAAGAACGACAGCGCTGCTGCAAAGAACTCGCTTGCGGCGGCAGAAGCGGAGGTCAAGAACATTACGTCCAGCGGTCGTATGGCCACCGAGTGCCTGCTGGCCTTGTCATCGGCGCTGGTCCGGGAAGGCCGGATGCCGGAAGCGCAGCAGTATGTCGCGCTCCGACAAATGGACCGATCGATTCCGGCCAATCGTGACCTTGTGGCCAGTACAGCGTGGGCTTATCTGGCAACGCAATCACGTGATGCCGGAATTGCATCCCCAGCTGTCCTTGATGCCACCTTGTGGACCGATCCTCTGCACCTGGCTGTTGCCGCAGACCTGGCCATTCATCAGCAATGGGAACAGGCAGTCGCCTGGTGTCAGACAGCTTCTGATGCTCGCAGTCATTCGGACGCAATCGTTGCTGTTGCTGATGTCGCACGAGCCTTCAAGGCTCCCGCAGCGGCCATCACTGCGCTCGGCTCCGTACAGTCGCCGGACCCGGTGTTCGGGCTTCGAATTCGTGCCGCGGTTGCCGCGGTCAGAAACGATGCGGCTGCTCTGGAGGCTGTCGTCGCGGAAATGAATCAGCTTCCCGCACTCGCAGCCGTGCCAATGCCAACATCGCTGGAACTTGTGCAGAATGATGTTCCGGATCGCACGAGCGGTCTGGCTCGCGCTGTCGCAGCATCGGAAGTTATGCGAGCTGCCGTAATTGTCGGTAAGCCCGAAGTTGCTCAGTCGGCGATGGCACCGTTCCAGGCCGCACTGGCGTCCGCGGCTCCTCCAACAGCAGAACTTCGTCGCATTACCTTGTCCATGGAAACACAGGAAGCGGCGACTCGCAAACAGGTCGGTGCGGAACTCCGTGTCGGCGATGAAACTCAGCTGGCGGGTATGTTCCGTAACTACCGTCGTCATGCCGAACAGCTCGTGACGATCGCAGAAGATCGTCGTCTGCTGATGACGCTGCTGCTGAGCCGCCTGGTGAGGGCTGGCGGTCAGGGAGTGCTGATTCAGTCCTTCGAAGCATCCGCCGATTGGAAGCAGGAAGTTTTGATGGACGACATGAGCAAGTTCATTGCCATCTCTGCCCTGGCGGCCGGCGTCGATCAGGCTCAGGTGGACTCGCAGTTCGCGTCGCTGCAACAGGGAATGCCTCGATACGGAGTTGCAAAGCTCCTTGCAGAAATCTCTGCGGTGGCCGGCAACGCGTGGGCGAACCGTGAGACGAATTTGGGGGCAGCACTGCAGCTGTTGAATACCGGAGCCGAGAACCTTCCGGGAATTCGCCAGGCGATGGCCTGCGAACTCGTGCAGTTTCAGGCGGTCCGTGTTCCGGAACCAGGCGCGCTGCTGACTCAGATTCTGGAAATCCAGAACGGTCTGTGGAAGGAAGAATGCTTTGCCATCGCTTGCCAGGAGTTTGCCATTCGGAAGATGGAAGCGGCCGTGCTAGACTGGATCACTGCCAACAAGGTGCCATCACTGGAGCAAATCACCGCCCTGTATGGCATGTCCCTGGGTGTACTTGGCCGGTCGGAAACCGAAGCTCCTGCGCCGACTCCATCAGAGGCGAAGAAGGCCGGCTAGTTCATTCTCCCGGGCATCCGGCACCAGAAGCTGGTATCGTTTTCCGATCGTATGGAATGGTTCGGATCATCGATCGGGAGGAATCTGTGCAAGTCAACTGTCAGAATGGTCTCGGACTCCGTGTCAGCCAGTTGTGTTTCGGGGTGACATGGGGGCTCCTGGTGTTTCTCTGTTCGGGCCTGGTGCAGGCTGATCTCGCCCCCGAGAACGTCGCGGTTGTCGTGAACGGCGACAGCGAGGTGTCGAAGCGAATTGCCAACGAGTACGTTCGGCTCCGCGACATTCCCCCTGGAAACGTCATCGAGGTGACAAAGGTCTCGAACACCGAAAAGATCTCGGTCGATGAGTTTCGAGCGGTCATCCTTCTGCCCGTGCTTCATGAACTGGAATCGCGCGGTCTCACGCAGCAGATTGATGTGATTGCATATTCTGCGGAGCTTCCAACGGCGATTGACGTACAGAAGGATGCAGGCGACAGGAGGCTCCCGCAGGTCCTGACTCCAGTCGCTTCAATCAATGGGCTGACATTTCTACATCAGCTCGTCGTTCAGAAGGATGTGCGTTATCTGGATCTGAACGCGAATCAATATGCGCGTCGCATTGTGAATGGCAGTCAGGATTCACCGTGGTCGGCCGATGAGCTTCAGAAGTATGCCGTCGCTGTTCAAACGATGCAGCAGGCGGTTCAGGCCGCCAGGGACCAAGCCGGTAAAGGTCGCGACAATGAGGAAGCTCGGAAGGACCAGAAACTGTTGACGGTCGATTTGCCAGCGGATGCGGCTTCGGTCATCGAAGGACTCACAAAGGCACACCCGAATTCGTCGGAGCTGCACTACAACTTTGCCTGCCTGCTCGCACTCAGTGGACAGGCCGATCGAGCGATGGAAGTACTCACAATTGCTGTCAGGAACGGATGGTGGGATCACCGCCATACGATTCGGGACGACGACCTTCGCATACTGCGCGAGCGAAGTGACTTTAAGGAGCTTCTCGAACGGATGAAGTCAGTAACGTTTGAGGTTCAGCCATCGGTCGCCTTCGATGCCTCGACCGGCTGGAATGCGGATGGTTCACCGGACGACACGTCTGCGGCGCGTCGATACCTGCTCTCCGTTGTTCTTGCCTGCACCACAGGACGCGGCCTGTCAGAAGAAGACGCCATTCAGAACCTGCGACGTTCCGCGGGAGCCGATGCGACGCGCCCGGTGGGCACGATTTACTTCGAACGAAATGGGGACGTTCGCTCGACAACCCGAGAATGGGCCTTTCAGAATGCCGTGAAGAAGTTGAAGTCGATGGGAATTGACGCTGTTGTAGAAGACGGAGTCATCCCGAAAGAGCGACAAGATGTCGCTGGTGCTGTCATTGGTATCGCCGATTTCGACTGGAAAGCTTCCCGGAGCACGATTCTTCCGGGAGCGATCGTCGAACATCTGACGAGTTTTGGAGGTGTGATGACAACGGGTGCCGGTCAGACTCCACTGACCGAATTTCTAAAGCATGGGGCCGCGGGTTCGTCAGGAACAGTCACAGAGCCGTATGCAATCCAGGCGAAGTTTCCAAGCCCGTTCATTCATGTCTTCTATGCGGAAGGCTGCACCCTGGCCGAAGCGTTTTACCAGAGTGTCACAGGGCCTTATCAACTGCTGATCGTCGGAGACCCGCTGACAAATCCCTGGCGCAAGGCGTTTGAGATTGAGACCCCGGCCCTGGTCGAACAGGACCCGAAATCCGGAAAGATCAAAATTCGCGCCGTCGGCAAGCCAGGCCAGACCTTACAGCCAGCCGAATGGGAAGTGTATGCCGACGGCAAACTGATCCACTCATCGACGGGTGCCGACCTTGATCTCGCCGGCGACCCTATTACGATGAAGTCTCATCCTGCCCAAATCACCATCATCGCCCGCGCCAACGATCCCAATCGGACCGTCGCACGAACCAAAGTGCCGCTGAAGTAAATGAGGCATTCTGTTCTCAAAAATCAGTCTTTTTATTGACAAAATCAATAAAGGTGCCTGGCACCTTGAGGACGTATTTCAGACGCGTATTGAGTGTTGTGTGTATTTTTGATCAGTTGTCTCCGGGCGGAATCCTTGCCTTCACTGTTGGCAATCACTTCACCCGCGGATAGCCGTGGCTGGAGCGACCAGCCACAGAAGCACGTCGCCTGCGGACTCGACTGTCATCGCACATAAAGAAAGGCGTTGCTGTTCATCAGTACGCGGCAAAACGCAGGCAGCCCATGTTGTTCGATGAACGTCTTTGCATGTAGCGTCTCACCTTCATCGGCTGGTCGTCCCAAGGCGAGTTCGAAGGCGGATGAGATCTGTTCGTTAACAGACTTGTTTTCGTCGCTGAGTCGCTTCGCAAACTTGTCAGACATTCGAAAGGTGAGTTCGTTGTTCAGAAGCGCAAGGGCCTGGAGCGGAGTCGTGGTGGAAGCCCTTCGCGGTGATGTGGCGGACGGGTCTGGACAATCAAAGGTGTCAAGCAGAGGATTGCGACCTCCGCGGGGGGAAAATCGATAAATGGTACGTCGGGCATTGGAATCATCTTCAGTGAGAGGCTCATAGAAGTTGCTCCCTTTGAACTTGAAATGGCGAACGTCGCGATATCCACGTCCGCCTGTTTCGGGATTCAATGTCTTCGTGATCACGAGCATAGCATCGCGAATCGATTCCGCTTCCAGTCGTTGAGGAGTATGTCGCCAGTGAAGGCGGTTGTCGGCATCAATCTTCATGGCCGCTTCATTCAGCTCTGCATTCTGCCGGTAGGTTGCTGATGTCACAATAAGACGATGCAGCGACTTCAGACGATAGCCGCCGTCTCGAAAGCGGGCGGCTAGCCATTCCAGCAGTTCGGGATGGCCTGGCTTGCCTCCGTTGAAGCCGAAGTCATTGGGGGTTGTGACCATTCCCTGACCAAAATGATAATGCCACACCCGATTGACAATGACTCGCTGGAACAGAGCGTTGTCACGGTGAGTCATCCACTCGGCAAGCCGTATTCGCCGTTCGGCATCAGTCGAGTTGGGGGTCAGCCCAAAACGCGGATCGACTCCCGCAACAGCTCGCAACCCTGCGGCGGCCACTTCATCACCTGGCAGTGAAACATCTCCACGTCGAAGCACTCGAGTGATCCCGGGATTTGCGCTGGAAACGCACGTGTACATCGTGACGTTTCGAGACGCTGTGATCTCTTCAATCTCCTGACGACAAGTCTCCATCTGCGCGTTCAACGACTGGAAATGTTCCTTTTGTGTCGGCGACATCAAGGCCAGGAGAAGGCTTTCCGGAACTGAAAGGCTGCCTCTGGTGAAAGCGGACGCGGCAACTTCATCAGGTGTTAAGGCTCGGTTGTAGAAGGATGCCCGATCGATTCTGGCGTTCAGGAACCTGTTTCCGCCAGGCGGTGAGTGTCGAAGGCCGAAGATCAGCTGGGAGGCTCCCGCTTCATACTTCTGCAGATCTCCAGGCCGATACGGTTGTCCATAAGGAAGTCCGTCTCTGTAACCGCGAATCGTGCCGTCTGCTGAATAGACGATGGCCATGTGAATAAAACGACTGCTGGCTTCCGTTTCTTCCGTTCCCAGAAACGGCGCTGTGCGAGAGAAGCCATTGCTTCCGGCCATCCATCGCCTGGGTTCTCGTTCAGCGAAGACGATCGCATCGAACACAGCCCCATCCAGTGTTTGCAGGCTGATGGCCCCACCGCCACCTTGCTCAAGCGTCGCCAGCTGGATCCATGCTTCCAGTGTCTTCTCGGTCACGCTGTTTGGTAATGGTGGAGTTTCCATCCAGGCATCTGTGCCGGAGATGTTCAGGCTGCCATCTTCAATACGAGCCTGTCCCTTCAGGTTTCCATGCAGAGTTCCCACCGAGTCATTGGTGTCGGACTCAAATTCCCACGACGCCACCGGGGCCGGAGCCTTGTCAATTCCTGTCGGAGCAGTGGACTCCCGTTTGCGGTCAGCAAGTACCTTCTCGCGAAGTGGCTTCAACAGCTCTGAGCGTAACGTTTCTGCGTTCACCAGATCTCTTTTCAGTTCTGACAAACGAGCTTCCATTTCCGGCGTGAATGGCACCTGCAGAGTTCGTTCGCCGTGTGTCACTCCGGAAAGCGCTGATGCAAGCTGGTAGTATTCCTTCTGGCTTATTGGATCAAATTTGTGCTCATGACAACGTGCGCAGTTGGCCGTTAGTCCAAGAAATGACTGAGCCACAACACCGACCAGATCTTCCATTTCGTCTTGCGCCATCGACATTCGCATTTTGTCGCTGGACGGCAGCGTTGTGTTGTGAGCACCTGCGACAAGAAACCCCGAAGCGGCCGCAGCCTTAACATCGTTGGGGGCGATGACATCACCTGCAAGCTGCATTCGAGCAAACTGGTCGTAGGGCATGTCATGGTTCAGCGAGTCAATCACCCAGTTGCGAAAGTGCCACGAGTTGTCGCGAGGTTCGTCGTACTCAAACCCATTGCTTTCACCGAATCTGACAACATCCAGCCAGTGTCGTGCCCACCGTTCGCCATAGTGGTTTGAACTCAGTGTTCTGTCGACAAGTTTTTCATAGGCGTCGGGAGATTGATCATTGAGAAACTTCTCAATTTCCTCCTTCGTTGGAGGAAGTCCCAGTAGATCGAATGACAGTCTCCGGATCAGTGTTCGTCGATCAGCTTCCCTTGCAGGGACAAGTTGATTTTCCGTGAGCTTTTGCAGAATGAATGCATCAATTTCGTTCCGGCACCAATCAGTTTGTGGAGGAACGCCCACAGATTTCAAGGGTTGAAGAGACCACCAGTCGAGTCCTGCCTGAGAGTCTGTCGAAAATCGATGGGGATCAATCGGATCTGTTCCCCATTTCGCGCCTGAAGCAATCCACTCTCTGAGCAGCAACTTCTCTGAGTCAGGGAGCGGCTTCTTCGGTGGCATCGTGTTGGATTCGACATGCTGCCAGAGGAGACTCTCCTCCGGCCGGCCAGCCGCTAGGACGGTCCCCGACTCCCCACCCTTCATTGCGTCTGATGCACTTCGCAGATCCAGGCCGCCTTTGATTTCCCCCCCGCCATGGCACGACAGGCATCGATGAGCCAGCAGAGGGGCAATCTGACGGTCAAAATCGAGGTCGGTCCCTGCAGCCTCCAGGGTGTTCCCAGCAATCAGTATCTTAATGCACATGACAAATGGGACTACGAACCAGCAGGCACTTGGCAAACAGGGCGCGTGAGAACACTTCATAACAATGGCCCCAGGTGAGATTGGTCAGGAGGGATGAGTGAAGCCGGAAGCATATCATCCCAGCAATCACATCAGAATCATCAGGAATCAATCATCAGGTGCCAGCCACCTTGACACAGGAATTCAGTCTTTTTATTGTTCTTTTCTCATC
>CAZIGZ010000010.1:0-33218 GCA_964538835.1 uncultured Chitinophaga sp.
TGCGGAAGCGTGTATGCAAAATTCCCGTCATTGTCCCGGCCAGCATTCCGGCAAGGCCACCACATGAAGTGGCGAAAATCGGATGAGCGCCGGCAATGAGCACGGCCGTCGTTACCGCTCCTCCGAATGCAAACGAGCCATCAGCGGTGATGTCTGCAAAGTTAAAGATGCGAAAACTGATATACACTCCCAGAGCCAGAAGCGAAAAGATCAGCCCGGCGTTGATCGCACTAATCAGAAGAAGCATCGGAGCCTTGCCTCAAATCATCAGAGTCACATAAGCAGAAAGATGCCAGCTGGGACATGTGTGCCAACATCACGACAATGCACCGAGTTCGTGCATTACGAGCCAGCATCGCGAATCTGCGCGATGTCGGTTACCGGACCGCACCAGCATGCCCCTCGCATCAGTTCTGTTTCTCCTGCTCCCTCGAATGGTCGATCATCCTGCAGAAGGTGCCAGACACTTTGCGGCGGATTGTCCTTAAACAGACTCTTCACAGTGCTGTGCAGGTCCACCATTCCTCTTGGAAGTGGACTGTAGCGAAACTGGGCAGCATGAAAGTGCCCCGCAGGAACCTCGGTGGCGGTCATTGGACGAAGAAACGTCCGAATCGCCCCCGTCCCGTCAGCATCCAGACTTGCGAGGCCGACGATCAGAAGCAGCTGCGGATCGCGTTCCTGCTCGCTGGAGAAGGTCAGCCAGTCGCGAATCCCGGGAAACTCGAGAGGAACGCCATTGGCCACCGAAGCTGGTGACTGAATCAGCCGCGCACCGACGACCGACAGCGACTCAGCCACAATCACGAAGGCTGCTGTTGTCAGTTTCTGCAGAGTGAGGGCTTCGCGAATCAGTTTGGAAAAGGAAACAGTTCCCGTCGAACCTTCCGTCGCTTCAAAACGAATCAGAGACGAAAAATCTCCCTCGCACTGAATGCCGTAAAGCAACTGAAGCTCAGGTACGAGTGCTTCGAACGACAGCTGATAGTCTGGGATTCGACTTCCATTCGTGGCATGCTGAACAACAGCTCCGGCTACGGCCAGTGATTCACCAAAGCGTGCTGCCGCGCTGCTGGAACGATGGTCGAGTGCCACGTTTCCAAACGCACCAAGTCCCAACCCGATTGTGTTCTGATGAAACTTGACGGCATGCGGTCTAACATCACTCAGGTGACCTCCGGCAAACAGATCAGGATTTCCGTAAAGGCGACAGGTCATCGGCTCGCTCTTCGCCAGTTGGTAACACTCGATTCGGAATCCTGCGAACCCGGCGGACTCCGGCCGCGGACTCTTCGTTTCGTTCGCGGCGGGCGGATCAGCCCCGGGCATCAGCCATGTGAGCTTCATCAATCGCAGAATCGCGAGGACTTCACCGGATGCATTCAGGACCAGCAGTTGCCCCTTGATGCTCGCCAGTTTTTTGTGGTACTTGATTAGTACTCCAATGCCCGCAGAACTGATGTAGTCAACATTCTTCATGTCTACTTCAAGCTGATGATGCCCCTGCAGAATGGCCGCATCAAATGCTGTATCCACATGTGCCGACCAATCAGCATCCAGCCTGCCGTTCAGCACGAAGGTGAACCTGTCGGCATTGAGTTTTGATTCAATTTCCATGATGACGTTTCTGCGATCGTGCAAAAGCCTGATGTGCCACAAGTCTTCAAAGCGGTCGATGCACTACGGCCCTCTCAGCGACGGGCGAAGAAGCGAGCCTGAGCCGTCATCCAACCACAGAGACGCGGCACTTCATCGGTTCGGAAGGAGATGCGGCGGAATCTTGTTTCCAGCCTCCCTAACCCAGCCATCGGCTCGTTCCCGAACCGAGTCAGGTATTGTCCAGCGATCCCGCAGCTTTGACAGTGCCGTGTCGTTGTAAAGAAGGATCTCATCGGTATGGTTCTCCACTGGAATTTCAGCCGGATTTTTTCCGGAGATGACATCCGCCGCCATGTCGCCCAGTGCTCTGCCGATGCTGACATAGTCGGCGCCAAGGTCCAGAGTACTGCCTTTCAGAACGGCAGAAGGCAGAGAGCAGAAGACCGGGATACCGGCGTTGGTTCCCGCCCGAATCACCAGAGAATCTGCCGAAGAGACTGTGATGTCACCGCTGATCCAGATGCAGTCAACACCTCGCGAAATCACGGAGTTCACCGCTTCAAGCACGGCAGCAGCGTTCTCAACACTGCCTTCGACCAGCTCAAGTGACATCCGCTCGCAAACCGAACGCGCCAGAAGTGTCTGCGCGGTTGAATTCGACTCGGCAGGATTCCAGACAAGTCCAACCCGCCGAACCTCCGGACGCATTTCCCGAATAAGTCGAAACATCGACTCCACAGGCTGCATGCTGCCAAAGCCAGTCATATATGGAGGATGTTTCAGGTGATCCTTTGCGTCAATTCCGACCCCTGCCGAATACGGGTCGGTCACCAGACCAAACACGTGAGGCACCTGGTCTCCCGATTTGTTTGCATTGGCAACTGTCTGCAATGAAGGCGTACTCATGGTCAGCACAAAGTCGTAGGCCCCCGACGTCACCTCCTTCGCAATGGAATTGGCAACAGCCATATCTCCTTCCGAATTGAAGAACTTGATGGATACCGTCTGCCCATCAATGAGCCCTCGCTTCTTCAGCTGTTCGATAGCCCCGATACGGCCATCATCCAGAGCCTTAATTGAAGCATGCTGTACAAACGCAATTTCAGGTAACCGCGCAGCCTTTTCTGAAGCGTTGTCGGTGCGCCTGGATTTCAGATCGAGCAACAGCAGTGTTGCAGAGGAAGTTACCAACAGCAGGGTGCCCAGGCGAAACCGTCGCAGGGCGATGAAGAAAGGACCATTCCACATGTGCGATTGATACCTTCAGAATTCTGTGCCCGCTCAGTCAGGATCATTGCAAACTCCCGAACGTCACGAGGAGTGTTGTCGCTTAAGTCGCCAGAGTTTCGCAATTCTACCGCCGTTCGACTCGCTTGAATGTGAGCAGTCTTCTAATCAAGAACCTGGTATTCAAGTTCTTCAACTTCCATTTGTGTCACACTGTCCAGCCAGCCAAGCCCAATACGGCCGGCACCTGAGTTGGTCTGGACCTGGGAAACAAGAAAGCGGCCATTGCACCAAAAGTAGGTTCTGTCATCAAAAACCGCCATTGTCACCGTATTGACACTGGAAAGCCGGGACGACGACTGGAGTGTCGAAACGAACGCATCCAGAGTTGCCCGACCATCCTTCCAGATCCCATTGGAAATGAACGAGTAACCCGAGTCGTGAATGGAAAGCAGTTTAGCTCCCGAAACGCTGTCTCTCAGCCGGAAACAGGCCTGACGCGGCGACGTCAGTGGCGCGCTGTCTTCGCGAATGATTCTAAACTTCGCACGAACCACGATGTTTCTGGCCTGAGGATTTTCGAAGCTGCACCATTCGTTCTTTCCCAGGGTCAATCGCCCTTCCTGCATCGTCCCAGGCGCTCCATTGGGTGTTGAGGGACTCTGACGCGACTCTTCCTCCGGAGGCGTCACAGAGTCGATACCAGCGGCGGAAGTTCGACTCGCAAGCTCAATTCTGTCCCATGTTCTCGCCAACAAGGCGGTCGCAAGGCGATCCGGGATTCCTTGGTCGTACTGCGGCACCGGGCCTCCTCGAGCGGAGTACTCCGAGGTGAGTCGCTTCAAGCCTGCCTCCGAGATGGACGTTGACAGCAGCCCAAGATCTCGCAGCGTCGTCTCTGCCAGCAGACAATTAATCACTCGATCCGTCACCGGCGTAAAGTTAAGAATCAGGTTAGAAAGATCGTGCGTTGAGACCAGTTCCTGAACATCGTTGTCACTGACGTTACAGCCATGAAGATTCAGTACGGACAACCGCATCGACGTTCGCAGTTGCTGCGCCCAGTCCGATTCCAGCCAAAGCCCCGTCAGATCAAGATGGGAGAGGTCTGCAATCGCTGACAACTCGGAAAGTCGTGTGCCGCGGATCAGATTGTTGCCGATCCAGAGTGTCTCCAGCGAGTGAAGCTGACGGATCGTCTCAAAGGCATCGTCCGTTAATCCGTTGTCTGCCACGTTCAGCGTTTTCAGACGACCTAACCGCGCCAACTGTTCGAGCAAGCTGTTTTCCAGAAAACACCGTTGCAGGAACAAATGACGCAGTGAGCTGACCTTCCCGATGTTGCCCATCGCCGCACTGCCTGGCCGCCCCTCAAAGAGGTCCAACACCTGCAGTTCTTGAAGGCCATTCAGGCAGTCGAGTTCTTCTGTCTCCCAGTTCACCGTTTGAGGTCGTCGGATTTCCAGCACCTGAAAACGGAACTCGTCCAGCGAAATTGATTCTCCGGCCGGCACTCTGATGCGTTCATTCTCAGATTCAATCACCAATTCTGCCCGGGCTCGAATGGCCCAGTCCGCAGCCCGTCTGTCCGCCTCCGAGGTTGCGATTCCGGACTGGCGAGGGACCATCTCCGGGGCCTGCTCTTCTGGAATGACGGGAGCAACTATCACTGGACCGGCAATTGGCTCAGATGTCATACCCGCCGGAGCGCGCGTGCCAGCGTCGCGAAACCAGAGCGTTACTGTCGCAACGATCAACGAGACTATACTAAGCATCGGCCACAAGTTGGCACGCTGGCCGAATGAAGTCTCTGTTGCCGGCGTGATGTCGCTGGGATCGCGGGAATCCAGTGTGATGACCGAGTTGGTCGCCATCTGCATCTGACAGCGAGCGAACAAATCCACAACTTCCTGTGCCGTCTGAAAACGGTCCTCCGGATTCTTCGCCTGCAGCTGTTCGATAATCGAACAAAGCCACGAAGGCGTTTCAGGAATGATCTCACTGATCGCCCGAGGCGTGTCGTACGCAACTCGCTTCAGTACAGCCACAGCACTTGCGGCACGAAACGGCGCGCGCCCGCTTGCCATTTCGTACAGCACACTTCCAAGGCTGAACAGATCGGACCTGAAGTCTACAGTTCGGCCAAGTGCCTGCTCTGGCGACATGTACATCGGAGTCCCGGCGATACCGCCGCCACTTCGGGACGCGGACGCATCATCCATCGTTCGTGCCAGACCGAAGTCGGTCAGCTTGACTTTTTGATCAGCCGTATCCTCCAGCAGAATGTTCCCAGGTTTGATGTCGCGGTGAATCAGGTTCTTCGCATGCGCCGCCGCAAGGCCGGCGGCGATCTGACGCCCGATATGCAGGATCTCAGAGACCTCCATCGGGCCGGAGTTTCGCAGCTTCTCCTGGAGAGTCTGCCCGGAGATCAGCTCCATGGCCAGGTATGGAACAGGAAGCTCTTCAACCGCGAAAATCGTCACAATGTTCTCGTGACTCATGGCGGCAACGGCACGTGCTTCCTTCAGAAACCTTTTCCGCGGAGGAGAACTAACGGCCAGCTGCGGATGCATCGTCTTAATCGCAATGTGTCTGTGCAGCTTTTCATCGAACGCAAGGAAAACCGTCCCGAACGCCCCCTGACCAAGGACTTTCAGAACTTCATAATGACCAAGTCTTCCCATCGCACCGGGTCTTGAGGATGCGTCAAGAAAGCTGGTATCGATCGTGTCCTCGGCATTATCACTGGCTTCCGCCTCAGCAGGGCTGATGACCAGAGTTTTTTCCGGAAGTGCCCCGGCGGTTGTGTTTCTACCACTTTGTTCCGGCATCCTCGCCTGCTCAATTTCCTGCAGTCGCTTCTGCAAGCGAGCCAGCAGCACATCATCTTCGCCACAGATCATCTGCAGGAAGCGATGCCGCTCCTGCAGACTGCCCAGCGCCAGAGCGCTTTCAATAATCGTATCTTCTGTCATTTTCGAAACGGCTCATGTACAGGAGGCAGCACCGAGGGCATCGCCGGAATTGCGATTCCGCATTGGCGATTGCGAACAGGAAACTACTTCGGACGCCTGGGCAAGAAGAACGAATCGGCGTCCGACGCCACCTGTCCCTCTTCGAGATCCGACTGTTCGTCGGGAAGCCCATGAGTGATCGCGGTTACCGAGCGCACTGCAGCGTCTTCCGATACCGTCCGCCGCGACCCACTGTCGCTCCTGGATTCAGGGGAAAGAGAAGACGAAGATTCCTGTGATGGCAGCAGGGCAAGTCGAAGTCGGGTTCTGCTAACCATGTCGTGACCCTCTGATCGCGAATACTGAAAACCTTCGCAAAAGTCTGACGAAACACAGACCTGGGTTACCATGGGACCTGGAGCTCACTGTCGTGATTTCGGGGAATCACTCCCGGCGAGGCGGGATCGTCGACCCAATGCACGAGCTGCCATCCAGGAGTAGTGTCTTCTGACAAATCTGCATTGAAGGATTTGATGGAAAAACGACCAACTACAAGGCTGAAGACACATCAACGAGGATTCCTGCTGCAACAGTCAGAATGATGCCGCCTCCAGCGAAGGCGTTTTCGATTGCTCTTCGCTTCACCCCACGCAGCAGAGCGGTGCTGACGTCATAACTGTTCTTCATTCATTCAGAAAAGACGCAGTGGAGATTTTCCTCACAGAAGGTGGTACTTCTGCTATTCACTTCGATCTTTATCAGAAAACCTGCCACGAGATTTGCACGCCAAAACTTGTCTCACATGCACCACAAATGCTGTCGTCGGAATCCGCGAGATGCCTCAGCAAACGCGTTGTTTGTTGCACATTACTCCTGTCTGTGTATTTCTTAGAAAGAGTGACGGTCAGTCAGGATGGTCCTAAACCGCCTGCGAACATTTCTTCTTCGATCATTCGTCACCTCAACACATCGAACACGCCGCATGACTGCGCGAACCGTTCGACCTGAAGAAGTTGTTCAGGGGCTTGAGCACCGAACAATGCTGGCGGCTGCATTTGGTGAGTTCGTCGACCCGAACCCAAACACCGGAAACAGATTTGGTGACTCAATTCTTCCGCTCAGTACCGGCAATGTCGTGATTACATCCCCAGGCGATGATGCAGGAGGGGCTGATGCTGGAGCCGTTTACCTGTTCAGCGGTGCAAGCGGAAAACTGATCGGTGTCCACTCGGCTGAGCGTCGTCGACCGGGGCTTTTGGGGCAGGTTTCGGTATGACTCTCTATCACGAGAGGGGGAAGTCCTTGACCCGCTGGAGGCTGCAGCCTTGCGCACGGTTCCGCTCAGGTTATCTGCTCGACCCAGCACGCGTGCAAGCGTGTGTCGGCAATTGCGTCACTCTTTCACAATGGAGTACCGAATCATTTGTGAATTGCCGCACTCATTCACACGTCACAATCGATTGTCGATCAGCAGAAAGGCAGCGGCGGACGGAGCCACTCACGACACACAAGGTCTTGGCTTCCACTCAGTCTGCGGCGTTTTGCATGGTATTGCCCCATCGCAGGCCCTTGGCATGGGGACCCGCTGCAATTCTGCAGGAGCACTTGTGGGCGATCGGTTTTGTTTCGAGGGAGTGACTTCCTTCGATAAAGCGGTATCAACTCATTGTTTGGCTGGCAATTTGTCAGGGACCTGAAACGCCGAAATCACGGGCACAAAAGTCCCTGCTCTTCCGTGAGCAGGGCGTCTCATTCCTTCACACCCGTAAAGCGCCACGAAGTGGTCAGTGAACGTCATGGAAAAATCGTCTTATTCGGAAATCTCCTTGGTTTCCAGTACAGATTGGGCCTGCCGGTAGGACTTCCCCCTTATGGGCTGCTGCCACTTGGCTCGGTGGCTCCGTCACCTTGCGACTGCTGCGTGCGGCACACTAGAACTCTGCCACCTGCGATCAAGGTTGGGTGTTGGTGTTAAGGAAAGAATATGTCGACTCCGGAGCTTGCGACGGATCAGAATGGTGAGAATTACTTCGGCTCCCACTATGACATCCTAAGAAGGGTCGCCTCTGTGTTCGTTGCCAGAGAAAGCGGTGGGGATGTGCCCTCGGCGACTTCTCTTCTGCACCAGGCGTGGCTAAGGCATAAAGCGGGGCGCACGGACGCAGGCGAGACGATCAATGTGTCGGAAATTGCTGTGCTTATGCAGCATATTCTGGTGGAGAAGGCGCGAATCAAGCGGCGACGCAGCACTCTTCTGCAGAACTTCAGCATTGGACAAGGCGTTTCCGCCCGGAGTTACGACCCATTGGAGGTCGCCGATCTCGTCGACCTCGAACAAGCCTTGAAGACTCTGAGCATCGAACACCCCGAGAAATCCACGCTGGTGCGTCTCCGTTTCTTTGGGGGACTCTCGCTGGCAGAATGTGCGGCGGTTATGGAAATCTCTGATCGCACGGCAGATCGTTATTGGCATTTTGCCCGGGCCTGGCTGAATCGTGAACTTGAGAAATAGCTGACGAGTCTCCACGACACTGGAACCCGGACATGAACCCCGATCGTTCAGTTGACGACATTTTTCTCGAAGCGATCGAGATTGCCGACGAAGCACAACAGAGGGAGTTCCTGAGAGAAGCCTGCGCGTCTTCCCCGGAATTGCTGCCCGAACTTCTTGCGCTGCTCGAGGCATCACGGCGCACATCGATACTCGACAAGAGGCTCAAGGAAGTGGAGGTTTTGGCGAGCCTTGCCAAGGGGCATAAGCCCTCCGTTCAGATTGGCCCCTTCAGGATCGTGGATGTTATTGGTCATGGAGGAATGGGGAGTGTCTTTCTGGCGGAACAGTCGTCTCCGGTCGCTAGAAAGGTCGCCCTCAAGCTTATCCGAATTGATCGTCAATCTGCGGAAGCCACATGGCGGTTTCAGTTAGAACAGAATGCACTTGCAAGACTTGAGCACCCCAACATCGCCAGAGTCATCGAGGCCTCGTGCGACTCAGATGAACTGTCGTATTTTGCCATGGAGTATGTGCCTGGGTGTCACATCACAAGATACTGCAGTGACAACATCGATCTGGCAACCCGGCTGGAGCTGTTTCAGCAATGCTGTCTCGCAATCCAGCATGCTCACCTTCGGGCCATTGTTCACCGCGACATCAAACCATCCAATGTTCTTGTCACAACGGTCGACGATCGCCCTTTCGTGAAAGTCATCGACTTCGGGATCGCCAAGCTCCTGGAGCACGATCACAGGATGTCAGGCCTTCACAGCCCCATGACGATGCCCGGCGTCGGAATGGGCACTCCCGCCTACATGAGTCCGGAACAGCTCCGAGGCGATCCACTGATTGACACTCGCTCCGATGTCTACTCTCTGGGAGCTTTGCTCTATTCCATTCTGACGGGCAAACCTCCCTACGATTTTTCCGACACGGCCGTGTGGACCTATCAGAAGATCACGAAAGTGATTTCGGACGAACTCCCGGCCCCGCCGAGCGTCATTCTGGAAGAGAACCTGCGGAACAGCCATCGCAGCCATCAGGCGTCGAATACCCTGCCTGCGTCTTCCCTGAAAGGCGACCTCGACTGCATTGTGCTGAAAGCGATGGCTCGTGAACCAGCGAGGCGATATCAGTCCGTTGCGGAACTTCTGGATGACATCCACAGATATCAGCAGCATCGCCCCATCAGCGCTCAGCGTGATTCGCTGCTGTATCGTGCGTCGAGACTGATTCGACGACGTCGAATCAGCCTGATCTCCGGGTTCATCGCTTTGCTTGGCATCGGGATCATGCTGCTTCAGGCGAACCGGGCGATTCGCTCTGAGCGGCAACTGGCGAAACAGTCGTATGCGACGGATTTGCTGCTGGCATCATTCGCGCTGCAGAATGAAGATTCGTTTGAAGCATCCCGGGCACTCAAACGGCAGGCCCCAGAAGATGGACAACGGGATGAACGGAGTTTTGACTGGAAAATTCTGGCGACTCTTTGTGAACGTCCTTCGTCCGAGTTTTTTTCGGCGAACGGCTCGATCTATTTTCTTTGTCGACTTCCGGGGCGAAATGAAATCGTTTCCTGCGGTGAGGAGGGACTGATTCGCTTTCATTCCGTTGAGGACGGCCGCATCAGGCTGACGATTCAGGCTGGACAGGGAGAAGTCAACGGTGTTGCGGCAAACCGCGACGGAAGTCGCCTTGCTTCTGCCGGGGACGATGGGACGATTGCTGTCTGGGACACAAACAACGGACAAAAGCTGGGAACGTTTCAGGCACACAAGCGACAGGCTTTCCAGGTCGCATGGTCCTCGGATGATGAGTGGCTCGCAACGTGTGGAAATGAGAACGACGTTCAATTGTGGTCCGCGAAAACATTTCAGCATCTGTCGACACTATCATCGAAAGGACGTGATCTTGAATGCGTCGGGATCAGTCCGCAGAATTCTCTGGCGTTCGGTGCGGAGGGTGGAACGCTTGTGCTGATGATGCCCGATCCGGAAACCGGGCTGCCGACGGAACGCAGGGACCAGCAGGCGACGTGGTATGGAGGTGTTCCGGCTGGACAGTGTTCCACGTTGGCATTTTCTCCAGCCGGCGGACTACTTGCCGCCGGGCGAGAGTCTGGATCGCTTGTGTTGCAGCAGCCGTCCGAGACGGATGGCTTCTACCGGGAGTTCCCGATGAATGAGGCAGTCTGGTCGCTGAGTTTTTCGCCAGACGGAGAAATGCTGGCGGCCGGCGAGAAAGATGGGTCCATCAGTGTGATCGAACTGTCAGCACTGACGAGGTCTTCAAGACTTGTGCTTTCCCCTGAACTGACAAACAACAAAGGCGAGCCAGCGACCCTGAGTTCCAGTGAATCGCATCAGGGGCCACGTCTGGTCCGTTCACGTCCCGCCTGTCGCGACGGCATCCTTCCGGCGGGCGTCACATCGATTCGACTTGAGTTCTCTGAGCCACTCGTAAATGCCGATGTGACCGACCACTATACCATGGAGATTCGATCAGTTTCCGCGGTGTCCGCGCCGACTCTTCAAGTGTCACCGGAATCCGTCGAGGTCGATGGCTCTGTTGTTACGTTGAACTTCGCTTCAATGGCTGCTTCTGGTCACAGTGATGGAAACTCCACACCCGTGTCAACATGGCAGGCCCATGACAACTCAATCACAGCGATCTGTTATTCTCAGGATGGCAACTGGCTGGTTTCAGCCGACAAAACCGGACGACTCCGGAAGTTCCCTGTAAGACGCAATACGGCTGTCCGTCAAATTGCTTCCGATGTGCTTTCATTGACACAGCTGGCGACTTCACTGATTGCCATGACAGACAATGACGGGACGATTCGTATCAGACGTGGCAATCCTGACACAGATCGTGAAAACACCGCAGACTCAACGCACGATCTGCCATTCTCGTGGAAGTTGAAGCCGGGCGAAATGGTTGTCGGTACGTCCGGAAAAACGATGTACCTGGCCGACGGTGACGAAGCCACGTCGTCACGGGGCATAGCCCTCCTCGACATCGAGACGGAAAAACTCTCTCACTTGTGGAAGCCACCGACCGGCGAATTCGTGCGGACGCTGGTGGGCCCCTGTGATGACCATCGACTGGTGGTCGAGCTGACACCGGCGGAAGAATCTCCACAGAAGTCATCGAATGCTCGCTTTGTCGTACTCGATTTGAGCACTTTGGCCGAAATGACATCGTTTGATCTGCGAATGACCTATGGAAAGATCCTGTCGCCGGATGGAAGATGGATGCTGGCTCAGAGCGGCGAAGGTCTGCATCTTGTGGATCTTAACAGTGGCCAGGTCCGCAGTGTGTTCTCTTCTCCCAAGGCGACGATCACTGGCTTTGCGTTTTCACCCAATTGCGAAGAAGCAGTGGTCAGCTTTGCAGACCGAATGATACGACTGATTGATGTCACAACCGGGGCCGTGACACAGGAGCTTTCCAGCCAGGGGTGTGCTGCGACAGCGATCGCCTGGACACCAGACGGGCTGACATTGGCAACGGTTGGGGTCGACGGATATTTGCGATGCTGGAAGCGAGACCTGCTGCAATTAACCATGGCTTTGAAACTGCCGACTCGCAATCTTACCCAGATTGCTTTTGACTCAACTGGCAACAAAGCTCTTGTGCTGGATCGAAACGGGCGTCTGTTCGAACTTGTGGCAGATTTCGATTGAAGCAACTCTGGTGCGTGCGAGACTGACGTCCCGTTCTCTATTTTTCTTTGCGTTGTGTTTGAAGTGCGTACCGAATCAGCCCTGCCAGATCATGAATGTTGAGCGTCGCCATGATCTGAGCTCGATGGCTCTCAACGGTCTTGCGGCTGATCCCAAGTTGCGCTGCGATCGACTTTGTACTGCCACCTTCCGCGATGAAACGGAGGATCTCGCTCTGCCGTGGACTCAGAGTCGCCTCCTGACCATTCCCCGTGGGGCCTCGCAGATCTGCCACAAAATGGTGCGCAACCGTGTGATGCAAAAAGACCTCGCCTCGAGCGACGATCTCGACGGCCCTGGCCAGCTCGTCCAGCTTGCAGTCCTTTGTCAAAATGCCCGTGGCACCAGAGCGAACGGCCCTCGTTACATAGTCACCCGACATGTGGCTTGAGAATACGAGGAGAGGCAGTTTTGGAGTGCACCGGACCAGGAACTCCAGGCACTCCAATTGGTATCGGCCATTCTGGAAATACTCAAACAGTATCAAATCCGCTGCCTGCAGTTGACCCACCGTTATGTCGCAAACGGGGCAGTGACGCTCGAGGGTGATTTGAAACGAATGAGTTGCTGCACAAAAGGCACGCAGACCAAGAATTGAGAGTTCCTGATCATCGATCAACAAGACCCGGGTCATGGGAACCAGACTATTCCGTAATCGACTCTTTTGACAGGCAGGGTGGTGGTATAGCACCGCCCTAAACAGCATTTCAAGACAAAAGTACCACAACGTCCTTTTTTGCGCGGACCCTAATAGGCCCACACTCCAGTCTCTGATCCCACGACACCCAATGAACCGCGAATCAGGAAATGTCCACATTACCACTGTGAGTGGTATCGTAAAGCTTCATGAATTCCAGATGTGTGTATTGGCTGATTCTTCTGCAAAAGGAGAAACCCTATGGGGGGGTGGGTGTCACCCCAGGAACGTGGAGGATTGTCGTGAACATTTTCCTGTCATGACTGCAATAAATGCCTGATCATGAAACCCTTAGGAATCCTCGATACTTCAGTTGTGTGCACCTGCCCTCCAGCTTCCTGACTGCCACACCTTCTGGAACAAAACTATGCCTGCACTGCGTGTCCTGATCGTCGATCCTTCTCAGCGATCTGCTCTGGAACTTCAGAATGTTCTGAATCAGGCCAACTCCGATATCGAAATGGTAATCTGTCAGACAGCCATCGGTGCGTCACGGTATTTTTTACAGTCCGGCTGCCACCTGGTGCTCTTGACTCTGAACGATCAGAGTTCGATGCATGTCGCGGAGATGAAGTTTCTTCGTATGCGAGGGATCAACTTTGCCCTCGTGGCACTTGTCGACGAGGAGACAGAGACGACGCGGAGTCTTGCGTCCGCGGCTGGAGCCAACATTTTCCTGCTCAGAAGGGAACTTCCGGAATACGCGGCAGTCATTCTGGAGAGTTGCAGCAGGTGGAGTGACCATCCGCCATTCTTCAATCAGGTACCTGCGGTTTCCGTCTCCGAATCGAAACCGATCTCGGTTGATGCCGTATCGGTCGATGTACTCGGCGAACCTGTCTGCAACGACCCCGTGAAACCCTTTCAGCCCATCACATCTTCACATCCCTGGTGCCGATTGCTGGAATCGGCCTGCTGGGAGCTGTGCCATAGTTCTGACCTTCCGCCATTGCCTGGAGGGCGAGAGTCCTGCAGTGGTCTGACGGTACGGGCGCTGCGAGAGGGAACAACGGTCAGTGGGACCTGCCCGGGCGGGATGAAGATTACTGCTGAACCCCAGGCGAGCACTGGCAGACCTTCCGGCCGGGCTGGCATCTGCAGCGAACCACCGAGGCAGCTTTCAGAGCTGGTCACGGTGTCTGAGCTCTATGGAATTGGTCTTCATCAACTTCAGGAGCTTTCGAAGGCTCTCTGCCCAGCGTCGAATGAAGTTGAATCGGTTCGCTTGTTGGACGGTCCTCCTGAGAAGCGACCGCAGGAGACACTGGAGAGGCTGACGACAGACTTTTCCCTGCTGATCAACACCGAGAAGTCATCTTCTGAAATGGTAAGTATGCTGCTTCAGCAGATCCTGAGAAGGAGCTCGCTGGAGGGAGCAGGTGTCCTGATACATGAAGGAAATGAGGAAGAGTACTCGACTTTCCTGGCCCGAACATCAGATGGGACAGTCGAAACCCGGTGCCTGACACTCTGTGACAAAGTCTACCAGCAACTGCTGGATTTTGGAGCACCGGTCTCAGTCCACGTGAATAAGTCGATTCCAGCCGCAGCTGCTGTGATCGAGCAAGATCTGAGACGGGATCATTCTTATGCCTTTCCTCTCCAGAGCGGAAGATTCATGGCAGGCGCGTTCATTGTGTCTTCCCGGAAACCGATCGACACGGCGGAACTCCGGACACTGTGGAGTCTCTCGGAATTACTGGCGATGGCGGTTGAAAGATCACAACTGAGGAAGCAGTTGAAGACACAACGCATTGCTGAAATCCCTGAGAATCATAAGTCATCGACAGAGCAGCCTGTTTCGCAAATGCTGACATCCGATATGAAAACTCTGCATCAGCATTCCCTTGAGATTGCCAAAGACCTCGAGAATTCGGTCGCGATTGCTACGGCGGAAATGCAGCGTCTGCTGGAAACACGCAATTCGGCGGAACTGACACCCAACCGTGTTCAGACCATTCAGGATGTGGCCGCCAGTCTGCAATGTCTGGTAAGAGAACTGCAGGTACCGGGATATGGCCTTTTGACCCGGATCCATTCGCCCTGCACCGTCACCGACACTTTGCTGCTTGCTGAGGCATGGCTGCACTACAACCGTCCGGACAATGTCTGCATTGTCAGAGACATTCCGGAAAACCTCTGGCTGATCCAAAGTGAGAAGACACTTCTCCAGAGGTGTGTGCTGAATATCGTGCGCAATGCCTGCGAAGCTGTCGCAACTGGAGGAGAGGTTCGAATTTCCGTCAGAAACGAAGATGGTGCGATACGAGGCAGTATTGCTCAAAAGACCGTCGTGATTGATGTTACCGACTCCGGCAGTGGTCTCGATGTAGAGACGCATGTCAGGATTTTTGAACCCGGCTTTACGACAAGATCCACAGCGCTTGGCGTTGGTCTGACAAGCGTCAGCTCGCTGCTGCAGCGGACGGGTGGGCGTATCGAAATTTCAAGTCGACCGGGAAGGGGTTGCGTGCGGCTTCGACTTCCCGCGATTGAGCAGGAATCCTCGCAGGATCAGGGCAGAAATGTCGTACCATCACAGCGTAACAACCGTGGGCTCATCTGGCTTGTTGATGATGATGACTCCGTTCGCAACATGCTGAAGGTGATGCTCGGAAGAGCTGGATATCGTTTTCAGGCTTTTGCCAGCGCCTCGGAGGTGCTGGAGGCTGCCCAGCAGCCTGACTGTCATGTGGATGTACTTGTCTGTGATGCGACACTCAAACCGATCAATGGCATGGAGCTTTCGATCAAACTGCAGGCTCAGTTTCCGGCATTAAAGACCCTGATGATCTCCGGATTTGGACAGGAGCATCTGTCGGATATTGAGGCGTCGAACGAGACAATTCCTCTTTTGCAGAAGCCATTCACAGGCGATGAACTCATCCGCAAACTTTCCAGTCTTCTGGCCAATACCGAAGCCGTTGCCATTGCCTGAGTTCCTCCATAGCCGGGTCTGACATGTTTGGGTTTGGAGCAAACCTGTCAGCCCGATTCCGCCTGCCAAACCGTTGCCGACCAGCTCAGTCTCGACCATGCCCGCGCGGCGTTCGCGTTAATCCAGGTCAGCTCTCCCCTGTGACCAGAATCCAGCCATCAGAGTTTTCACGATGAAGACAACGCAAGTCAACCCGCGGCTTCTTGCTGTTGATGATGACAGCACAGCCCTCGCGTATTATCGAGGCTTTTGCGCTCGCTTTCAGATGGATCTGACAGAGGCCAGAAACGCACAGGAAGCGATACGACTTGTCTCCGACGCGATGCAGGTGGCGCTGATTGACCTCAACATGCCAGGGATAGGTGGAATCGAACTGATTTCGGAACTGAGGCATCGTTTCCCACGCCTGCAGGTAATTATCATCAGTTCGTCAGAGTCGTTCACTGATGCCGTCCGGGCCATTCGACTGGGCGTCTTTGACTTTCTGGAGAAGCCTGTTTCTTTCGCGAAGCTTGCCGAAACGATCGGACGGTCTCTCGCACGCTACCGTGAAATGACCGAATCGTCACTTCCGGCTCTTCCATCCAGCCTCACGTCAGCAGCGCTGAGTTCGGAATCCATCGCGGAGCCTCGCTGGCGTGAGGAACTCAAAGCGGTCTCAAGAATAGACGCGACGGTCCTGCTCACCGGAGAAACCGGTACCGGCAAGTCCCAGGCAGCGCGGTTCATTCACGAACAAAGTCAGCGGCATGACGGACCATTTGTGTCCATTAATTGTTCTGCCCTGCCTTCCGAACTGATTGAAAGTGAGTTGTTTGGGCACCGTCGCGGGGCATTTACCGGAGCGCTGGAAGATCGACCTGGCCGCGCGGAGCTTGCCGATGGCGGAACATTGTTCCTTGATGAAATCGGCGACCTCCCGCTGGAACTGCAGCCCAAGCTTTTGACATTCCTGCAGGATCGAACCGCCAGTCGACTTGGCAGCAATTTCCCCTACCGAGTGAACTGCCGCGTGATCGCTGCCACGCACCGTGATCTTCGACAGCAATGCCGGGAGAAGTCGTTTCGAGAAGATCTTTATTTTCGTCTGGATGTTATGAGTGTTCACCTGCCACCGCTTCGAGATCGACAAGATGAGATTTCGGAGATCGTGTCTTTGTTGATCGCACAAATCTGCCAGCGACATCGTCGTCCATTGATCCCAATTGATCCCGCAGCGCTCTCTGAACTGCAGGAGTATCCCTGGCCCGGGAATATTCGCGAACTGGAAAACGTGCTGGAGCGATCGATCAGCTTCTGCGATGATTCGACCCTGACTCGGCAGCACTTGAGATTTCAGCGCGGCGTTGCGTCTTCTGAGATTCCTGTCAAACCATCAGCCGCTTTTGTGCTGGCAGGCCGGACGCTTGCGGAAATTGAACGCCAGGCAATCCTCGAAACGCTGCTCCGTGAAAACGGCAACAAAGCCCGAGCCGCAAGAAGCCTTGGAATCAGTGAAAAGTCAATTTACAACAAGATGCGGCGACTTCACATCACAACAAAGCCCACCGACGAAGCAGCACGACGGCAAGTCGAAATCGAGTTCCTGACAAACCACTGATTGCTTTTTGTCAGCGTCGAGTTTGACGCAGTCGTTGCGATGGCTGACCCGGGAATGCTGCTTCGTGATTGCTGTCATTCGAACTGGATGAAGGAGATGGCTGTCGCAGTAGTTCGAGCTGCCGTTCACTTTCTTTGTAATCTCCGCACTCGGCCGCAATGTTCGCCATCAGGAATCGCAGTCGTGGAGTTGCGCACCCTGGCATCTGCAGCAGCCGGTTCAGCAGGTGGAACGCTGAATGCGCATTCTTCTGGTTCTGCCGCAGATAAACGAGTTGTTCAATCACTTCTGCAGTCACTGCTTCTCCGCGTAAGACACGGTTTTCCACATCCTCGGCCCATCGCAGAGCCCACGGCGGTGGTAACTCCGACTGAGAAATCGCAGACATCAGGCCGCTCGTATCATCAGCCGTCAGCTGGTTGGCTTCCAAAAGTCGTCCAAAGCACACCAGTGACTTCTGGTAATTCTCGCCGAGCAGATAACTGCCCGCGGCCTGGCGCACGTAGTCGATTTCCTCAGGGGACTGCTGAGCCAGATCTTCAAACACAGCCGCAGCTGTGAGATAGTCCTTGCGGACAATCGCGAGTCGAGCGATACGCTCCTGGACCTTTTGGATTGGGATTTCGGCACGATCCCCGTCGGTCTCCAGAGCCGACAGGATTGCTGCAGCCTTTTCGGTTCGACCGTTGGCAATCAGGATATCAAATGCCAGAAGCTGGTTGTCTCCGGAGAAGTCGTCAGCGACATCCAGAATGGCAGCCGCTTCCGTTTTTCTTTCCAGCTGAAACAGAATGCCCGCATACTCAATGGCGGTCGCATCATCGAGATTATCTTGATCACTCAACTGCTGAAAATAGTCGGCTGCTTCCTGCAGTTTTCCACAGTTGGCGGCGCAGCGTGCGGCTGTCAGAAGCAGTCGTGGACGAGTGGCCAGAGTCCTTTTGTTTGCACCTGACCGAGACTGCCGGGGCGTCATACTTCGAACAGGTTTTCCAACGGGAGTATAAGGAGATTGTTCCGGAGTCGACTGGTCCAGGTCCTCGGTTTCGAGGACAGAATAAATCTCCCTGAGCGCAGCCTCATAACGAGCGGTTTCTGCCAGCGCGTCGATGAGAGAGAGGCGAAGTTCCAGCGGGAGTTTTGTTCCAGCAGCCAGGCTCCGCAGTCGCTCAACGACATCTTCTGCCGAACCATTTCGCATCAGAAATGCGCACACAATTGGCAGTCGAGGATCTTCCGGAGGCAGTGTCAACAGCGAACGTGCCACTGGCAACCCCCATTCGCTTGTAGACTTCGGAATGGACTCCATTTCAATAGCCGCCAGCAGAATTGTGTCTTCCACGAGTCGCAACTCGTTCTCCTGAACAACCTCCATCAGAGGCATCAACTGCTTCAGGCCTTCCGGATACTGACCATTCCAGATCAGGCCGCATCCCTCCATCACTGCCCTTCGGGCTGCCATCGCGTCATCGGGCGGCACTGCGTTCAGCGCCGACAGCGCCTTCAGTCCGCTCTCGAAGTCCTGAGATGCAAACGCGACCTCAGCCGCCGCAAAACGAAACTCGGGCTCGTCCGGGAAGCGACGTGTCAGCACATTCAAAGTGCCCGGAAGTGTCGACCAGGCCCGAGCCGCCAATTGGATTCCCACGACTTGCCTGGCGATTTCGGATGAACAGTCCTGCAGCGAGATCTGCTGAGACAACTGAAGTGCTTCGGCAGTTCGCTCGGCACTCAGCCACAGTCCGGCAAGTTCCAGGGTGAGAACTTCATCGCTGACTCTTGTGGCCTGCAGCGGTGCCAGCAACTCTGCTGCCTCAGAGTATCGCTCGAGCCCCGCCAGACTTCGGGCTTTCAGGAATTGAACCCGCTCCTCGCGACTCCTCTTCAACTCCTCACTTCCAGTTCCATCCGTCAGTTCCGCGATCAGCGGTGTGACTCGTTCGAATTCCTGTCGTGCAAAGTACAGATCGGCCAGTTCCAGTTGCAGGTCGGGATTCTCGGCCAGTGCTCCTCTGTGGTTTTCAAGATAGGACAGCAGTTGAGAAGGCTGACGTTCTTTCAGTCTGCGGACGACCGCCCAGATCAGACGCTCATCCGGCTGCGCGAACTCCAGGGCCTCTCGAACAGCCGCTTCGTGCGCTGCCTCTGTGAATCCACTCGAACCGGACGTGGATTGGCCAGTGATCGCCCCTTCCGCTTCCAGCACGACCGCGCAACGAAGCGATGTCAGCGGCTCGGAAGCAGTCAGGCACAGTTGCAACGCCTCCTCGGGACGTTCCATCTTAAGCAGGGCGTCCGCAAACCGATCTCGTACCTCGGATGCCAGACTGTTCTGCGCTGCCATCCGCTTCCAGATGTCGGCAGCGGCTCTGTAGTCCCCGGCCCAGTACTGGCAATCGGCGAGCGACAGCATAAGCTCTTTGTTGCCCGGAAACCGAGTAACCAGTTCCTGCGATTCACGCTGCACCATCTCGAAGTCCTTCTCCGCGACGGCCACCATGACGCGAATCAGCCCCAATGCCGCCGGATCTTCCGGCTCAGTGACGCCCTCCAGACAGGCCCTCGCGAGCGCTGGCTCGTCTGCAGCCAGACAATGACCGCCAAGTTCCACACGCTCTGTCACAGAAAGCGATTCGCGCTGAGTCAGCTCATTAAGAAACGGAAGACTTTTCTTCGGTGTCTCGGCGGCGGCGCACATCCGAATGATCGTCATCAGCGTCTCATTCTCACATCGCTCCGGAGTCAGCCCCGAATGCAGCGCCAGTCGTAATGCCTCCGCTGGTCCGTCTACCGCAGCGACAGCGTTCACGGTGCCTCGAAGTAAGCCCTCATTCTCCGGCTGAAGTGCAATGGCAAGACGGAACATCTCCGCCAGCTGGGCTTTTTGTCCACTGGCTTCCAGAACCTGAGTCAGCAATGTGATCCGGGAGAGATCCCTGATACGACCATCTCGGACCTTCTGACAGGTCTCCGCCAGCCATGCATTGCTGTCAACCTGGGAGTCTGGAATCCAGAGCAGATGCGTCAGCCGTACGTGATCACTGAAGACTGAAAAGAAGACCGCGCATCCAGCTATTGTTGTTACAGACACCCACCTCACTGTCGTCATCAAAGGTGTGCGGACTCTGCGACGCTGAGCGTGAGGCACTGGTTTCACAAAAGCAGAAGCCTGAGCATGCTTCGAGAGCTCCTGAAGGACTTTGAGCTGACCCCGTCCCTGACCGGCGAACTCATTGATACGAATCGCGGCGACGCGCGCAGAAGTTGTCTCACACGTGCCACGCCCGCGAATGATGCCAAGCGGTGAATGCACCTCGAACCAGACTGCCGTCCCGTCCGGAATCAGCCTGCATTCACTCATCAACAGCGTAGTCCCCTCGAACGAATGAAGCAGGCTGTGCAGAAGAGTTCGGTCGTCGGCAGATTTGAGCACAACAGGCAGGAGCAGCTCATTGCTCTCTTCATCAACTGCCTGAAACCGCTCGAAGTTGTCTGCAACCACGTGCTCAAGGCCGATCGACCATAACTCCTTCAGACACTCTTCCGAAGGTGATTCAAAGTGGATTCCCAAGTGCCAGCCGGATCTTGAAGGGCCATTGTCATTCGGCACTGCGGGAGAAGCCCAGCGGACAGTTCCTTGAACTTCGACCGAGCGATGACCGGCCTCGAGATTGACGAGCAGACTCTTGCCGGGCTCTACGGACTCAAAGCAAAGAACCTTGGCTCCTGTTTCATTAAAATCGCAGCAGACACCATGTCGAACTCTCGATGGTGTTGAACTGTCCGTATCCCGCAGAACAACATGCACAGCGCCCTGCTGGTGACGATACGAAAATCGCCGATCCGTTCCACAGAGGGCGCGACGAATCACTGTCCATGCCAGAAATGTCTGAGGAATGATCAGGCCAATCCCGATCATCAGACCAAACGCGTTCTGATCAACACCGAAGAAGACCCTCGCAGAACTCCAGACGATGGCCAAAAGTCCGGACGCCAGCAGAATCAGCTGAGGAACGATGTGACTCATCAGAGACGCCGTCTGACGGCCTCTCTTCTTTGTCACGACGAATCGAGAGTTTTTTCTCGTCAGCGCACGCCAGACAGCGCGAATCTGCACCCAGAAGCACGCCATCCCGGAGAGTTCATTGCCGATAATTCGGAAGGCACCCATTCCTGTGACCTTCAGCGTCGTCCATGAAACGATCAAGTGTGACAGCAGAAGTGCCACATAGACGGCCGTCAAACGCCCGACTGGTGCAACACCTGTCAACAGCATCAGGATCGGTGTCGCGTAAAGCACCAGTCGACCGACGCCGGAACTCCAGCCAAGCATACTCCCGATGTAGTGGATACGCTGAGTCAGCGTCAGCCCGCGCATAGTCAGCGGATTGTCATAGCGAATGATCGACAGATTTCCTTCGCCCCATCGCAGACGCTGCGACTGGTAGGTCGTCACATCGTTGGCGGCCTGGGCAGCGATCAGCCGCTCCTCCACGAAGACGGACTTCCATCCCTTCGAGTGCATTCGAAGTCCAGTGTGCATGTCCTCTGTGATCGTTTCAACGGCGATCAGCCCAACATCCTCAAGAGCGGCTCGTCGCATCATGGCGGCACTGCCGCAGAAGACCACAGCATTGGCGTTCGACTTCCCCAGCTGAATGCAGCGATAGAACAGGTCGCCTTCTTCCCAGTAGCGTGATCGTTCAGGCTGGTAGATACTGGAGAAACTGTCAAAGTTGTAGAACGCATGCGGAGTCTGAACCCAGCCCACACGATCATCGGCAAAGTAACCGATTGTGCGACTGATGAAATGCGGTCTTGCCACATGGTCCGCATCAAAGATCACGACAAACTCGCCGGATGTCATCTCAAGAGCATGGTTGATGTTGCCGGCTTTCGCGTGAAGGTTGTTTCCCCTCGCGATGTACTCCACTCCAAGTTCTTCCGCCAGCTTGCGGACTTCCGGACGATTTCCATCGTCCAGCACGTAGATGCGACAGGGATAGTCGAACGCCAGATACGATAGGAGACTGCCCCGCAGCAGCGGGACATCTTCGTTGTACGTCGGAAGAAAGATGTCCACGGAGCGGCCATGGAGCGGCGGAACTCTGGGTGCCGGAGTTGTGTCGCGAATCTGCCAGTAATACAGCAGCATCAATCCAACACCGTGGATCTCCGCGATCAGGACAGCCACTGAGAATGCTGAAGTCCAGTAGCCGTCCAGATTCAGTGTGTAGAGTGCGCGATACGCAAGGTAAGCCACACTGCACAGCGTGCTGAACAGCAGTAGTATTGTTTTTCCCCTGAACATACCGTAGCAATCTTCCTGCTCGAGCAAGGGCTATCCCGATGCGGCGCCATCTCGATGCTTGTTGTCATCCACACTGCAACACCTGGTACCTCAGATGGATCCTGGGTCATGAAATGATCATGACGACAGAATTTTTCCACCACGCTCAGGCGGTCTCTGTGGTCCTGAAAACACAACTCAACCCAGGCGATTTCTTCCGCGCAGATCGAACGGAAAAAGCGACAGGAAAATTTACTGCCACGCAGACTCGGGAATGCCCTTCGCTTCGAACTCTCCAAGACGGTTCATGCCTTTTGATGCACTGACTGCGGAGAGACATCGCCCGTCACTCCCATCCAACAGGGCGTCGAATCCGGCTGAATTTCCGGAAATCATCCGAGCATTGCATACAATCTGAAGCCGTAGCTTGTGGGGCGCGAAGCACGGCACTTTTCACAGACAGGCATCGTTCTCTCTCAAAACCAAAAGGAGTTTGCCCTATGAGAAAAAGGGTTATCACTACCTCTTGGTGGCGAACGGCAGAATGCCTAGATGCCCGCTTCGCTCCTGAAACCGCGCTTCTCACAGTAAAGAGCTGCCCGCAAGTCGAGTCGCTCGCCTTGCTTGAGGCTCCGAACTTCTTTCAGACAAGACTCTTCCACTGCCGGGAAGCAATCTCCACTTTTGAAACAAGAATGAAATTAACAAAATTTCATGGCGGACTTTTTTAACATGTGCATAGAACCTCCCGACAGTCTGGGTCTCACAAGAAGCTTAGGCAATTAAGACGAGGTGGAATTAATGAATAACAAATTTCGATCCTCCCGCAGAACCAGAAGAATGGCACTGGGAAGTGGTCTTGCATCGCTTGCCTCAGCGGCATTCGCTGGTGTCTTTAGGAAAGGCACAGCGACCGGTTCGGCTGGCGATGGCCGGGACGGGACCAAGCTGAATGTTCCCCGTTTCGTCCAGAATCTCCCGATTCCTCCGGTGAAGCAGCCGGTTTCAACCGGAACACCGCCATGGGAGGTCGGAGACTGCTTTCATGGAGTCGCGCCGGAGTACTTTGATCGCACGCTGGCGGAAGATCCGACGATGGAGTTTCCGCAGCAGTTTCCGGACCACTACTACGAATTGTCGATTCGTGAGACAGTCGGCGAGATTATTCCCGGCGTCCGAACACCGCTGTTGGGGTATGACGGTCTGGTTCCCGGGCCGACCTTCAAGGTTCGAAGTTGCCAGCCGATCGTCGTACGCCAGTTCAACGACCTGCGTGACACCGAACTTTCGACTCATCTGCACGGCGGGCACAATCCGGCCCACTCAGATGGTTATCCAAACTTCTACATTCTTCCCGGAAAGGCGAGAGACTATTTCTACACAAACACCGTTCCTGTGCATGGTGGAAAGCCTGACTTTTCAGAATGCCCATCGACCTGCTGGTATCACGACCACGCGATGGATATCTCTGCCAAGACGATTCTTCATGGCCTGTCAGGGTTCTTCCTTCACTACGATGACCTCGAACTCGATTTGATTCGTCGAAACGTTCTGCCTGCCGACAGTTTTGATATTCCGGTTTGCATTCAGGACCGCAGTTTCAACTCGGATGGCACGATCTTCTTCGACCCGCTGGATCATGACGGATACCTCGGCGACATCTATGTGCTGAACGGAAAAGCCTTCCCAAAGATGCACGTCCAGCGGAGGAAGTACCGATTCCGATTTTTGAATGGCTGCAATGCTCGCCACATTGAACTGCGAATGAGTGACAAGTCACCATTCCTGGGCCTCGGTACCGACAGCTGGCTTTATCCAGAGGCGATCATTCGTCGCACCATGCTGATGAGTCCTGCCAAGCGTGCAGATGTGGTAATTGACTTTACCAACAGCCCGAACGAAGTGTTCCTTGAGAATATTCTGGAACAGAACGACGGGCGCGGTCCGAATGGCAAGCTGGACGATCGAGATGTGCGGATCCCCGGCACGCGAATAATGAAATTCGTCGTCGAAGGTCCGCGACAGCCAAACAGTGCCACTGTGGCTGAAGGAACGCCGCTCAGGCCACACGTGCCGATCCGCCCGGAGGAGATTGTGCAGACTCGCACTTTTGAGTTCCACCGAAGTCAAGGTGCCTGGCAGATCAACCAGAAGTTCTTCGATGAGTTCCGAGCTGACGCGTGCCCAAGGGTCGGCACTGCGGAACGATGGATCCTGCGGAACGGCAGCGGCGGCTGGTGGCACCCGGTGCATATCCATCTGGAGTCTCATCAGATTCAGAAGATCGACGGAAGGATTCCGCCTCTGTCGGAACGATTCAAGGTGGACACAACCATGCTGGGGCCCAATACCGAAGCGGAAATCTTCATGAAGTTCCGGACATTCCGCGGTCCATTCGTATTCCACTGTCACAACGTCGAGCATGAGGACATGAGAATGATGTTTGTGTTTGATCCGCGGACTGACGGACCACTGTCCAATCAACCACTTCAGCAGTTTCACCCCTGACGATCACTGTGAAAGAGGGGAGTAACGGTCTGCAAACGCACGCATGGCAGCCTGCGTTTGCAGGCTCTTTTCAGCGCACTTTTGGTTCGCTGTTTTCTTTGTCGGACGGGCAACACTGTGAAGGATTTAGTAGCGGAACATCGCAAGCCGTTTCGTGAATTGATGACGCACATTCACCGAAGGGCGCGCGCTCTGCGGTTAAAAACACAACGATTGTGCGGGGAAAAATCCTTCACAGCGTTGTCGGACGGGCCGGATATATCTGCCGGGCCTCTGATCCGCAGGGGTAATTCGCTTCCAACCTGAACATGCTGGTTGTCTGCCTGACCGAATGGGTGCCATTCACATTCAAAGCCCCTTTCCGCACTTCCGAATGAAACCACTTATTATGACTCATCGCCGGATTGTACTTCTGAGTTGCTGCGTTGTTTTGACTCTGCTTTCATTGTTCACTGCCTCAATGTGGCGAATCGACTCTGACTCTCTGCTCAAGCAGCAGAACGCCACTCGTGTGGAGAGTCTGTCCGATGTTCGAATCGCCGCCCCAACGGAAAGGCGTTCCGGTCTGCGAATTCCGGACATCCGGATGACCGATGATCAGGGGCGCACTTTTCGCCTGTACTCAGACCTCGTTCGTGAGCGGAGTGTGTGCATCAACTTCTTTTACACTCAATGTGATGGGAGTTGCCCGGGGACAACCATGGTGATTCGCAGGATCCGCGACGAACTTGCGGAACACTTCTCCCCTGAAGAGATGGTGTTTATTTCCGTTTCCCTTGATCCCGAGACAGACGACGTCGAGAAACTCGCGGGGTATCGCCGGGTCTACCAGGTCAGCACCGACGATGCGTTGCCGGACTGGGTGTTTGCATCATGCTCAACAGAAGACCTCGAGACCCTGCGCAGAGCACTGGGCGCGTACGAACTGGACCCCGTGCTTGACGCGGATCGATCACAGCATGCCGCGACACTGACTTTCGGCAATGACCGTCTGGACCGGTGGTCGGCATTGCCTGCCGGGATGAACCGCGAACAGCTCAGCATGGCCATGTGCAGGATCATGGGCAATACGGCACGACAGAGATACGCCGGTGTGGCCCGGCTGCGAGTCTCTCCGGATCGTTCTCGTGCGTCTGAGCAACGCGAACCATCAGCCGTCAACGAAAACTTCGGCGCGTGACCGGAAGACTTCCGCCGGGAGTGACCTCCGCAAGTGTCAGGGGGTCTTCGGATTGGCAGAAATCAACTCAATGTCAGCACTAAAGCGTGCGTCGAATGTCCATGAGTGACCAGACTTGCCGCCGGGCGTCAGCGATCGAACCTGCCCAGACAGTTTTCCGTCTGGACCGTTCGTCTTAATGCTCGTTCCTTCACCAGTCACATCCACTGACTTTCCGTCGGCAACGAGGTGGATCGATTTCACGATGTCACCCTTATCGACCACCATCCGGATCTGATTCTGGAACGGTTCAAAAGTAAAGTCGTTCGAATAGCGAGCATAAGACAACTCAAGCTCCCTCAGATCGGCCGGCTTCTCCGTCAGGAGGATGTGCAGACTGTCCGTCTCATCCATCACCCGCCAGCAGCAGGCATGCTGGAAATGATACTTCACCCCGTTAAAGGTCAAGACGCCCTCCGCCGTGCCATCCGCCAGTCGCATGACCGGCTTGGCAGAATCCAGAATGCGATTCTCTACCCCCGACAGCTGACACCCCGGGAGTGCCTCCTGCAGGTCACGAACTCCCGCATCTGAGATGCGAGTTCCCGGAATTCCGAGGACCTTTAATCTGCTCAATCGCTTCAGGGCGGAGAGACACTGGTCTGTGATGGCAGCACCTTCGTCGCAGCCGACATACAGAACCTCAAGCGTCTGCATTCGCGACAGCTCATTAACACCGGCATCGGAGACATTCGTTCCATAAAGATAAAGTCTCTTCAAACCGGGCAGACGACTAACGCTTTTGGCCAGCGAGTCACCAACGGGCACAAACGCGAGATCCAGTTCCTCCAGTGAAGTCAGGTTGCTCAGTGACTGTTCAATATCATCGGTAACCAAAGAACTGTACTCCAGCTTCAGAATGCGCAGACTCCGAAGCAATCCGACCGAGTGCATTGCCGCATCATTCACGTTCGTCTTTCTCAGATCCAGCTTCCTGAGTTTTGTCAGAGACTCAAGAAACTTCAGATCCTCTTCGGCCTTCAGGAATTCATGGTCCGCAATCACCAGGGTTTGCAGATCCGGAAACTGTTTCAATGCCTTAGCGTGTTCCGGCGTGAACCTGGAAATCGAATCAACCCTGCGACGTCCGAGAAGAGTGACGGAAATGACCACGCCCGCAGAGTCTCGTTCCAGATCGGCTCCAAATTTCTCTTCCAGCAGTTCCGCAGGCGTCATCGCTCCGTCAGGTACTGAGCGTGACTTGTCCGGAAGTTCAAATTCTGCAACGTAGCGTTGATCACTCTGATGCTCGTGGACTTCCACTGTGTCTTTCAAGAAGGTCAGCTCATCACCATGAAACTGAACCGCCTCTTTTCCATCAAGAGTTGACTGGAAGACTTTCCAGACTCCTTCGAGCTCTTTCGCCCCCGGCTTTCCGACTCGACGGAGTGCCATCTTCCGCAGACCCTTCGCCTCTGAGTCATCAGTATCGGGCCGAGGCTCCCCTGGCATGGGCAGCTGCAGAAAGAGGATCTCGTCCTTCACACGAAACCGTGCTCGGACAACCTGTGCTCCCGCGAATTTCAGATTGAGATCGTGCCATGGCGATCCATCATTTTTTTCAGCGACCGCAGGCACTGGGGTGTCCGCCTGTTGTGGACAGGACCAGGCGGTCGCTTCCCCCGGCAAAAGGGTGCCAAGTGACAAAATCAACTGGAAGAAGTACTTTGAAGATCGGATCATTCTGTCGTTCGCCTTTGCTATGGATCCAGCGGGCTCGTTCCAGCATTTCGGAGCCAAACCCGCATTCCTCACCGCGACTCGCAGCGGATCACTCTGCCCGCGCAGCCGATGCCACTTCCGGCTGTATGACCTCATCCGGCAACTGAACCCGTACGGCAATCATGATGCACTCCGTTGTCATCGAGCCCGTTTCCGCCCGCTGCTGCGTGACATGACTGAGACCATGGACGATGACTGTCTGGCCTTCAAGCGACTTCAGACTTTTCAGAGATTCGACTGATGTCGGATAGCCGCTGACAGTTTCGAACACCAGCGGGAACCGAACATCGCCCTCTAACTGAACCGTCACACCTGCAATCTGAGCCGTCTTCTTATTCTCATCAACAGTCTCAACTTTACCGGCAAGTCGACATTCTTCCGGCAGAAGGCGAATCAAGCGAGCCTCGACAGGCATCTTCACTGGACTGCCGACTTCAGTTTTCTGCAGATCCCGGAAGCTGACTCGAACAGGGATCCCGGAATTCATGTCAGCTGGCAGAAGAGACCGAGCTTTCGGTGACGTCTGGTGTGTCGCAGCCAGCATTTCGCGAGCGGATTCCGGAAAGAACAGTGATTGCGCAGTCGTTTGCAGCTGGAGTGCCCCGACGGACAAGGTTGCCAGATCCGCCGCAAGACTCTGCAGCGGCCCCTGAACGAAACCCAGTTCAGCCTCAGGAATCTCGTTCAGCATCGAAGGCTGAACAACCTGACGTTCACTGACAAACATTTCGGAACCATTGTTCCATTTCAGAATGACGAATGACGGAACTCGATTCAGTTCACACGTCTGAACGGAAAACTGTCCAAATCCGGACGGTGAAGCCTTCACCGTGGCACGCCCGACAGAATGACCGTCCGTTCCATCCACAATTTCGATCTCGGAACCATCAATCGATGCCCCGGACTTCGTTGTACCAATGATCCGGAGGAGGCCAGAGAGTCGGTCCGACGCTGCCAGCTGAATCTGTAGTGAAGGGCCCTCAGGCTGATGGTCTCTGAGCACCAGGTCATCAAGCTGGAGGTGTACGGCGAAGAAGCTGCCATCCAGAAAATAGCCGCGTGCGGAAGCCCGCTTACCAAGACATTGTGGCATCCTCTGCATGGACAGTTCCTGTCCGGACAGATCTGTAATCAGCATTGGAAACCGGAGGTCCGGATTCTCAATCAGCGGGATCCCCGCGATCATCAGGCCACCGTCATCGGTTGCGGAAAGGACTCCCGCCAGTTGATGGGTTGCAGGATCAACTCGCAGATGATCCGCGACACGCACATTTCGATCGTCGTATCCGCCGGATGCGGAGACCATCACCGCAGTCTGGCCGGGGTAGGGCATCAGGACTCGTAGTCCCTGATGCACAGTCGAGTCGACGAGATCCTTCAGCATCTCACCTCGAATACCTGTGGTCCCTTCAATCTCCAGACTATCCGGAATCTGCTCCTCGGCCCCAAGCACGGAGAGCCCGTGATTCCAGGCTCGCAGCCCGGTCATCGGACCGCGAATCTCCCAGCGGTCCGTCGAGACGATGCTGCGAACATCGAACCTGGGGTCCTTGTATTGACTGCCTGCAAACTTCAACACCGATGACTGAATCGCGGAAGCTGGAAGAAGAGAGGCTATGGCCGACCACCGGTCTGTTCGATCGTTACCGAATGTCATGATACCAGCATGCTGGGAGCGATCGGAATCAATCACCGGGTCCAGATCATAAACACCCATCTCTTTGCGAAGGATGTTCACTTCATCCCAGTTCCCGCAGACGAAGTCCCACCGAGGAAGCGGCACCTCCGAGTCAGCATCCTGTCCCTTATAGTGTGCAGCGAAGGCCTTCAGGACTTCTGGCTTATCGAAGTCTGAGTCAAGCGAGATGGAGATAAACCGTACTTCCGGACCAATTGATCTGGCAAGGAGTTTCCGTAACTCCACAATGTTCTCATTGGTCGGCGCGCAGATTCCAGTACAACGAGTGTAAAAGAAAGTGACAACGACAACCTGATCTTTAACCAGGTCGGAGTAAAACCGGACCGTTTCGCCGTCTTCATTTTTCAGCGGAATGTCTGAGAATCGATCCGAGAGTCGACCGGTCGATCTGTGATTTCGACCAGTCGAACGCCGAACTCTGCGCTCTCGGCCGGATTCATCAAGGACAGAATTGTCGAGCACCCACTCGTACGCGCCGATCACATACGGCCTCCCAGGATAGGCAAACCGATTTGTTGGATCAACGGCATACACGCGTGCCTGAATCTCCTCGGGAGTCAGCTTAGTCATTCCTCGCGGCGGCCCGGCATTCGATGGCGATTCACCCGCCGGCTCATTTTTCCTCGATCTCCCTGTAAGGTTCGAAGGGATCGGCTGTGTCACCAGCGAGCAGATCTCATCGGCTCCGAGCGGTTGACCGGTCAGCGGGCAGATCACAGCACCCGAAGAAGCCACCACGGTCTGTGAGGTGTTTTGTCGTGGTTGCTCCTTCAAAAAAGTGGCTGCGACCAGCAGACAGAGACCTGGAACCACCAGAACAGCGAAGACATCAAGAAAACGTTTCATGGAATACTCCTGCTGCCCAGACGGGCTACGGCAGATAGCAGAGATTTCGCTTCACGAGTCAATCAGAGACTTCGAAAAACTTAAGTCACAACATTTAGGCTATCATCCACTTCTTAACTGATAGGCGCACTTTGCCGCGCCATTTAGAAAACCGCTGGCACAATAAAAAGGTCCCCTGGCATACCTGAACTGCCAGGGGACCTGACGTCACCATGAGGCGAGCAACCCTCACGATGTGGTTCCTACGGAAACAGATTCTGAGTCTGCTGAGGTGCGACCGTGGGCAGCAGACGCGGATCAAAATTGCACATCATTCGCATGTCCTCATGTTCCAGGTTATGGCAGTGCATCACGAAGCTCCCGATCCAGGTACGAAACTTCATATAGATCTCCACCTCATCTCCGGATCCAAGAATGACAGTGTCCTGCTTGAACTGGTCTCGCAGTGCTGGCTTTCGGCCATTGATTGAGACCCAGTGATGACCTTCCATGTGCATATGCACCGGATGCCACCAGCCACCACCATTGTTTCGCACAATCCAGCGTTCGGCCGTTCCCGTAACAGGAGTGGCAGTGGCGACGGCTGTGTCATAGAAGACATCATTGACTTTCCATGCACCCTGCCCACGATGGAATGAGAAGATACGTGTGGCAACAATTTCATCCGGGCTGATCGGCGTATTCGGTCGAAGTGGCGTATCGAGTGTGATGGCAAGGTCCGGCTTACCACCGTGTACTGGTTCGTCGGTGATGACAAACTTCATGATCTGCTGACCAGGTTCACCATCTTTCAGGATTGTCCCGTTGGCGAGCAACTGATTGGTGTCAGCCGTCCCACGCGGCCCGCGTCCGTCAACCTGTGGCAGAATGTTCTCCAGATAAACTTCTCGAATCCCCTTGTCGGCCAGGGCCTTGAAGTCGACGATGACGTCGATGCGTTTCGCTGGAGTTACGAGGCAGAAATCCTGCACAATAGGTTTTGGGAACAGCCACGTGTCGAAACCAATCTGCCAAAACGACTGCGCCAGACGATGATCGGGTGTCCGCAACTGCCATGCGCTGCAGCGTGCATTGGAATGACTCAGCATCGAGAAGCGGTACTTACGCTTTTCGACTGTGAACTTGGGATGGGCCACACCATTGACAATTTCGACGTCGCCGAGTTGTCCGTCATGGCTGAGTGTGTCGTAGAAGATCGAGCCATCCGGATTAAAGACTTTGTCCCCAATACAAAAGTGAGTGAAGTACGTGTTGTACTCCGTCTCGGGCCCGCCTCGCTTCATGGGATCAAAATCGAGTGACTGTGCAACCCCGGAAGCATCTGCGCCGATCTTAGGGTAGACCGACGGCAGGATGTTCTTCCGCATCAACTCTTCAACGATTGAGTCAGTAATGAAGTAGACACCAGCCAGTCCTGAGTAGGCCGCCGGACCGGTCTCGTCCATTCCGTGGTCATGATACCAAAGAGTGTCACTGATTTCAGATTCATCGAAAGCATCTCCTGCGAGACCACCGAGTGGCCCAAGGACTCGCTGAATGCGAGCGGGATTGCCATCCTTTTCAGTGGGCCAGCCGCCAGGCGGATCATCACCAATCGGTGCCGGGCCCTCTTTGCTGATGTAGATCGGAATCCCGAGTGCCTCGGCAGCCGTCATGTAATCTTCGCCAGTCTCTGCTGTACGCTTCAGGATGTCCAGATTCCGGTCATGAACACGTGGAGCAATATTTGGGTAGTAATAATCCCGGGCATTTCCCGGTGTGATCGTGAAGTGCGGCGAACCGTCTGAGTGTGATGGTGTGTGTCCGCCATGCAGGTGCGTTGATCGGTCATGAGCCAGACTGTTGATGTTTCGAACAATGAATGGCTCACCTTCTCGAGCAAAGAATGCCGGACCTGGAACAAGCCCGTCATATCCCCACAGCTGTGTCAGTTTGCCAACTCCCAGAACATCGGCATACACGGGTTTAATGGTCAGTTCAAAAAACTGTGCAGGATGACGGTCCCAGTCTGCCGGATGCTGCCAGTACTCTGGAGCAATCCCGTGTTTCACCTGTCCAACCCCGATCTGGCCCCAGGCCGCTGGGCTGTAGTTACGACGAAGCTCTTCGGAATTCAGCGGTACGGGACTGATTGCGGTCGGACGCTTAATGCTCATCGGAGTTGGTTCACGGACAAACTTCGGAAACTCGATGTCGGTTCCCCCGTTTCGCAGTGCCGGGTGCATGACCCCGGAAGTCGTCACAACGGTCGGGATCGGAAACTCCTTGACTTCTCGCCCGTTTGCCGGAGTCGCTGGACCGGATGCGCCCGCCCAAACCCCATCGGTATGCGCGGCAATGTGCTCGAAGTGTCCGATCACCCACACCGCTCTCACAACCGCCTGAGCTGCCTTTTCCTGAGCTCCCGTGATCGGTGGAGTCGGGTCAGAGGCCATCGCTGGATTCAGCGGTGTGGTCGGCAGAGCCAGGAAGTTGGAGAACTTTCCGCGAGCCTGTCGTGCAATGGAATTCGCGATGTCCGCATTGGCATTGTTGCCGCCGGTCGTTGTGCCGCCGGTCGTTGTGCCGCCAGTCGTTGTGCCGCCAGTCGTTGTGCCGCCAGTCGTTGTGCCGCCACCAGTGGTGGTTCCACCGCCGGTCGCTGCAACAGCACCTGGCAGTTGTGCAATAAGAGCCTGAACCTGAGACGCAGAACCG